>NZ_JBFODM010000099.1:0-134452 GCF_040908325.1 Aeromonas sp. R4-1 | reverse complement strand
AGGCATTTACGGGAGAAAAAATCGGCTCAAACATGAAGAAATGAAATGACTGCGTCAGCCGAGAAGAATTTCCCCGCTTATTCGCACCTTCCTTAGCGATACCGAGATGAGCCGTGGGCGACATAAGGGCTCAGCGATAGCGGCCACGTACCGAGCTGCTGGCGCGGCCGGCCATCTTGATCAGGCTCTGGCGGGTGTGCAGGTGGCAGAGCGCGACGCCGAGGGCATCTGCTGCGTCCGCCTGCGGGGTGGCGGAGAGTTTCAGCAGATGGGTCACCATATGCTGCACCTGCTCCTTGGCTGCGCCGCCGGTGCCCACCACCGCCTGCTTGATCTGGGTGGCAGAGTATTCGCTCACCGGCAGATAGGCGTTGACTGCGGCGACGATGGCGCTGCCCCGGGCCTGTCCCAGTTTCAGGGCCGAGTCGGCGTTGCGGGCCATAAAGACCCGCTCGATGGCAAACTCGGTGGGTTTGAACTGGGTGATGATCTCGCATACCCCGTCATAGACCTGCTTGAGGCGCTCCGGCAGCTCGCCGCAATCGGTGCGGATGCAGCCAGAGCCCAAGTATTCGGCCTTGCCGCCCACGACCCGGATAACCCCGTATCCGGTGATCCGCGATCCCGGATCGATGCCCAAAATAATGCTCATGGGTGTTGATTGCTCTAAACGCGAGTGATGGCCGCCAAGATAGCAAACTGTGGCCCGTTTGGCTGTATGTCCCGGGCCAAGCGGGTAAAGATTGGCCAGCCTACGTCGGGCGTGGTTAGCCCTTGAACAGCGCTATGGTGTCGCCATCCTGCAGGCTGCCCGCGCCACGTACCACCACCCGGTCCCCCTGCTTGAGGGCGCCGCTCACCGCCACCTGCTGGCTGTCGCCAAACAGCACGGTGACCGGCACCCGATTCACCTTGAGCGCCTTGCCGCTTCGCGCCACCTGATAGACCACGCTGCCATCGGTGCCGAGCACCAGGGCATCCCGGGGCAGCAGCATGCTCTGCTGATCCCCCAGTGGCAGGGCAACCCGTACCGGGGAGCCGATGATGAAGGTGCCCGCTTCCGGTTTGAGGCGCAGCTCGATGAGGCGTGACTTGGGATCGGCGCTGGCGGCTCGCTGGTAATAGACGCCGTGACCGCTCAGCTGCTCCCCCTCCACCCGCAGCCGGGTTTGCGGTGCCAGCTGCTGGGCCCAGAGTATGGGGGCCTGCAGGCGGATATCCGGCTGATCCGGGTTGACCAGCTCCAGCGCCTGTTCGCCCGCGTCCACATGCTCGCCGGGCTGGATGAAGTGGTTGTTCACCACGCCGTCGAACGGGGCATAGATGTGGCTGCGGCGCAGCTGTTCCTCAATCTGGTTCACCTGTATGACGGCCAGCCGCTCGGCCAGCGCGGCCTGCTCTACATCATAACTGGCCTTGTCGTACTGGCTTTGGGAGGCGCTCTTTTGCTGGTGTAGCCGGGTGATCCGCTGGGATTCGGCGCGAGCGAAGCGCAGGTTGCTCTGCCATTTCGCCTGCTCGGCGCGAGCTTGCTCCAGCGAGAGGCGCAGCGCCGTACTGTCGAGGCGCAGCAGCTCATCCCCTTTTTTGACCCGGCTGCCAAATTCGGCGATCCACTCCACCTGGCCGCTCACTTCGGCGCTGAGCGACGCTTGCTGGCGACTTGCCACCGTGCCGCTGACCCAGATATTGGCGGCCGCATCCCCTTGGGTCACATCCGCCAGGGTCACCATCTTGCCCTGATCGGCCAATACCGGTAGCGCACTGCCTGCTATCAGCACAGCGCCAGCCAACATTCGGGTAATCATATGTGTCATCGATGAGCTCCTTGCTCAGGCCCGCTGGCGCAGGGGTTGTGGGATCGCCACCTGCTCCCCGAGACGCAGGAAGGCAGGCAACAGGATCAGGGTAAACAGAGTGCTGCAGCTCATGCCGCCGACAATGACGGTGGCGAGCCCGCGGTAAATTTCACTCCCTTCGCTCGGACTCAGCATCAGCGGCAGCATGCCGAAGATGCTGGTGAGACTGGTCATGGCGATGGGACGCATCCGGCTTTGCAGGGCATCTGCCACCGCCAGCTGGCGGCTCATGCCGTCCCGCTCGGCGGTGCGGGTCTGATGCACCAGCAGGATGGCGTTGTTGACCACCAGTCCCAGCAGGATGACAAAGCCGATGATGGTGAGCAGGTCCATCGGCAGCGGCACCAGCAGCCCGCTTAGTTGCAGCGCCAGCACGCCGCCAACCGAGGCTAGGGGCAGGGTGAGCAGCACCAGTAGCGCATCCTTGAGGGAGGCAAACACCCCCCACAGCAGCACCAGCAGGATCACCACGGCGAACAGGAAGATGGCCCCCAGATTGTCGAGCGCCTGTTGCAGGCTGTCGGCATTGCCGGCAATGCGCAGCTCGCCACCGGCGGGCAGCAGGGGACGGATGGCGGCAAAACTGTGGTTTTTCAGGGTGTCGATCACCTGCTCCATGGTCATGCCCGCCGGGGGTGTTATCAGCAGGCTGATGCTGCGCCGCCCATCGGCCCGGAAGATGCTGGCCGGGCCCATGTCGTGCTCCACCCGCAACAGCTCGCCAAGGGGGACGATGCGCCCGGAGGGGGTGGCCAGCGGCACAGCCTTCAGTTCGTCCGGATTGGCGGAGCTCTGTCCCATCAGCATGATGTCGAGCCGATCCTCGCCATCGAAATACTCGCCGACCCGCAAGCCGTCGCCAAAGGTCTGGATGATGGTGGGCAGGGGCGTGCGATCCCAACCCACTTCGGCGAGGCGCCGATCTTGCGGCACCAGTTTGAGCTCGGGGGCGGTGAAGTCGAGACTCGGCTCGGGTCGGATCTGTGCTCCCGGCAGATCCTTGCTGAGGATCCCCATGCTGGCACGGGCCGCCTGATAGAGCTCGGGCAGGTTACCCCCCTGCAGCAGCAGGGAGACGCCGTTCTCGCTGTCAAAGCCGCCAAACAGCGACCCCTGACCGCCGAACACCCGGGTGTCGGGAATACCCACCAGCAGCTGTTTCATCAACAGGCTCTCCAGCTCCTTGATGCGGGTCTCGTCCTTGGGTCGCACGCCAATCTGGGCGCCCCCCGGGTAGCGCAAGATGTAGTAGTTCTTGAGGGCAGGCTCTTTCTCCCCCTTCATGTAGGGGGCGAGGCGGGCGATCAGGGTATCGATCACCTCTTCGCGCTGGGCCTTGAGGTTGACCCCGGGGGTGAAGTTCATCCAGACATCCACCGCGTCCCGTTTCACGTCCGGCAGATAGTCCATCTTGGGCAGCAGCGCCCAGGTGGCCAGGGCCGGCAGACTCATCATCAGGGTGATGACCGTCCAGCGCTGGCGTGAGGTCGAGGTCCAGCGGATCACATGACGAGTTGTGCGCTGCCACAGCGACTCATAGGGATCGGTCAGCGTTTCACGCCCCATCCAGCGCGCCGCTACCGCAGGCAGCACGATGACGGCGACCAGCATGGAGACCGTCACGGCGCAGGCGATGGTCAGCGCCAGATCGGCAAACAGCTGACCCTCCACATCGTTGAGCAGCAGCACCGGCAGGAAGATAGCAACCGTGGTGAGGGTGGAGGCGACCAGTGCCGTCCACACCTGACGGGTGCCTTCGAGAGCCGCCTCCACCTTGCTCAAATCTCCCCGCTCGTGGCGCCGGTAGATGCTCTCCAGCACCACGATGGCGGCGTCGAGCACCATGCCGACGGCAAAGGCGATGCCCGCCAGCGAGATGATGTTGAGGGTGCGATCCATCACCTTGAGCAGGCAGAAGGTGAGCATGATGCTGATGGGGATGGCGAGGGCAATCATCAGGGTCGCCTTGAGCTGGCGCAGGAAGAGCCAGAGGATGGCGCAGGAGAGCAGCACCCCGAGCCCCAGGTTGGCGGTGACCATGCTGACGGCACGATTGATGTAGAGGGAGGCATCGAACGACTGCTCCATGTGCAGCCCGACCGGCTCCAGCACCTCGCGGTTGAGCTCGTTCACCCGAGCCTTGATCGCCTCAAGGGAGGCCAGGGCATTGGCACCGCTCTCCTTGAAGATCTGGGCGGCGATGGCGGTATTGCCGTTCTGGATCCGCAGCACCGGGTTCTCTTCCCTGGCCACCCTTACTTCCGCCACATCCCGCAGATAGATGGGCAGGCCATTGCGCCAGTCCACCACCTTGTCCCCCAGCGTCTCGACGTCGTAACGACCGGCGAAGCGCAGCTTGTACTCCCAGCGACCGATGTCGAGGGTACCGGCCGACACGTCCCAGCCGGTGGTGGCCCGGCTGGCCAACACCGGGATCTCCACCCCCAGCTCGGCGGCGCGATAGGGGTCGAAGCGGATCTGGATCTGGCGCTCGTTGATCCCCTCGACTGCGACCGTCGAGACCCCTTCAATGCGCTCCAGCTCGGGTTTGACCCGCGCCTCGATCAACGCCTGATGATCATCGATCACCCCTTTGGCGCCGGGCAGCTGCTGGATGAAGAAGAAGGTAAGGGTGTCGTTGCTGCTGTAGTTGTTGACGTAGGGGCCGCCGATCTTGTCCGGCAATCCCGAGACCCGGTTCAGTCGCGAAATCACATCGAGTTGGGCCCGTTGCATGTCGGTGCCGAGGGCAAACTCCATGTCGATTTCGGTAAAGCCGGGATAGCTGTTGCTGACAAGGCTCTTGAGCCCTTGCACCCCCTGCATCTCCTGCTCGATGGGGTCGGTGATCTCCGACTCCATCTCTTGGGGCGAGGCTGAACGCCAGCTCACCGAGATGTTGAGGTGTGGACGGTCGATGTCGGGGAACAGCTGGATCGGCAGTCCCCGGATGCTGAGCAGGCCCAGCAGGAAAATCAGCACGATCGAGACCGCCACCCAGATGGGGCGTTCGATCGCCGTTTTGGCGAGGTTCATTCACTCTTCCTGAGTCGTTGTTATCGGCCATTCCGCTGGCCTTGCTTCCAAAGCCCCTGCAACAGGGACTCAAGCATTTAACTGGAATTCTCCCGGCTTGTAAATGCATGGTTAACAAACAAAAAAACCGGCCACGAGGGCCGGTTTGGTACTGGTTTGCCAAGGGATCAGGCGGCGTGCTCGACCTTGTTTGGCTGCTTGTTTGCTTGCTGGGAGAAGCCTTCCAGCTCGCCCGGGGCGAAGTTGTCTACCTGAATGGCTTCGTAGCGCAGGGCATCGGCGGCCAGCAGTTTGTCCGCTTCGTCCTTGCTCAAGATGGAACCGGCCAGTGCGGCGGCAACCAGCTCCGGTAGCGCCAGTTTGCGGGGCAGTTTGCCCTCTTTCTGGGCCTGCACCAGCTTCTTCTCGTAGGGCTGCACAGCGACCATGGCCTGGAAGGCACGCTCCATCAGACCGACCGGATCCGCCTCGTCCTTGCCCACGTAGCAGAGGGCGGTCAGACGGTCGCGGAACTCGCCCGGCTTCATCATGGCCAGACAGATGGCGTGGCAGCGATCGTCGGCCGGCATCTTGTAACCGACGCCGAACGGGAACACCACGCGCTTGAGTACGGCACCCACCACCTTGTTCGGGAAGTTCTGGAAGAAGCCCTCGAACGCCTTGCCAATCAGGTAGAGGTTGCGCTCCACCGCGTACTGCACGAACGGCAGATCGGAGACCATGCGGCCCTGATCCTCGTAATGTTTGAGGGTGGCGGAGGCCAGATAGAGGTGGCTCAGCACGTCACCCAGACGGGCGGAGATCATCTCCTTGCGCTTGAGATCGCCCCCCAGCATCAGCATGGAGACGTCGGCGCACAGGGCCAGCCCTTTACTCATACGGGAGAGCTGTTTGTAGTAGCGGGCGGTTTCACCGGCCACCGGCGCGCTGTTGAACTGACCCAGAGTCAGCCCCTGGAACAGGGAACCGAAGAAGTTGCCGGCGCCGAAGGCGATGTGCTTCATCAGCAGGGCGTCAAACTTCTCGAGACCGCGTTCCACGTCGGTATCGGCCGCCGCTTCCAGCTCGGCAAACACGTACGGGTGACAGCGAGTGGCCCCTTGCCCGAAGATCATCAGGTTGCGGGTCAGGATGTTGGCCCCTTCCACCGTGATGGCCACCGGAATACCCATGTAGGCGTAGCCGGTGTAGTTTTTCGGGCCCAGCTGGATGGCACGACCGGCGTGGATGTCCATGGAGTCATCCATGATCTGACGCGCCATTTCGGTCATGTGGTACTTGGAAATCGCGGTGACGATGGCCGGTGCCTGGCCCAAGTCCAGGGAACCGGCGGTCATACGACGGGCCCCTTCCAGCTGATAGGTGAGGCCGCCGATGCGAGCCAGCGCCTCTTGCACCCCTTCAAACTTGCCGATGGACATGCCGAACTGCTTGCGTACATAGGAGTAAGCGCCTACGGTGCGGGTCGCCATGTGACCGCAAGCGGTGCCCAGCGCAGGCAGCGAGATGCCGCGACCGGCGGAGAGGCACTCCACCAGCATGCGCCAGCCACGACCGGCGTAATCCGGGCCGCCGATGATCCAGTCGAGCGGAATGAACACATCCTTGCCGAAAGTCGGGCCGTTCAGGAACGCCAGACCCATGGGGTAGTGACGATCGCCAACGCGCACACCGGGGTGGCTGGTTGGGATAAGCGCGCAGGTGATGCCGAGCTCTTCCTTGTCACCCAGCAGCTTTTCCGGGTCATAGAGTTTGAACGCCAGCCCCAGCACGGTAGCGCGCGGCGCCAGGGTGATGTAGCGCTTGTTCCAGTTGAGGCGAATACCCAGCACCTCTTCACCCTTGTGCATCCCTTTGCAGACGATTCCCTTGTCAGGAATGGCACCTGCATCGGAGCCCGCCTCCGGCCCGGTCAGGGCGAAGCAGGGCACTTCCTTGCCGTTGGCTAGCCCCGGTAGCCAGAAATCTTTCTGGGCCTGGGTGCCGTAGTGCATCAGCAGCTCACCCGGGCCGAGGGAGTTCGGCACCATGACGGTAACCGCCACGCTCAGGCTCTTGGTGGCGATGCGGGTAACGATGGTGGAGTTGGCAATCGCCGAGAACTCGCGGCCGCCATAGGATTTCGGGATGATCAGGGAGAAGAAGCCTTCCTTCTTCAGATAGTCCCACACCGGCTCCGGCAGGTCTTTGGTTTCGTTGACGATCTTGAAGTCATCAACCATGGCGAGCAGGGTTTCGACCTGATTGTCGATAAAGGCCTGCTCCTCTGCGGTCAGCTCGGCCTTGCCGTAGCCGTGCAGTTTTTTCCAGTCGGGGTTGCCGCGAAACAACTCGCCATCCCACCAGACGGAGCCGGCTTCCATGGCCTCCCGCTCGGTAGCTGACAAGGGCGGCAATATCTTTTTGAAGATGCCGAACATCGGACGGGTTACCACCTTTTTACGGATGGAGGGTACGCCGAGCACAACGGCTATCGCCAGCACCAGCAGGACAAGCAATGTGATCATACCGAAGTTCCTTCTATTTCACTGTTTCCGTTGATTTATTGTTGGTTGTTACACGGCCAGGGAGAGCCTGGTCGACTCCACGGGCGCCCCGACTCCGGACGCCAGATAAGGAATAACGTTGCGCACCAGCCCTTCCACATCGAGCTGCTGGCCAAAGTCGGCCAGGGCGATGTCGCGCAGGGCATCGGCGGAGGCCATGGTGAATACGACGGTGCCCAGAGTGAAGTGCAGGCGCCAGAAGAGATCCGCGGGCGACAGGGCCGGATTGGCCTTGGAAATGGCCTGGGTGATCCGCTGCAAAATGGGGCCATAGTGGGCGGTGATGAAGCGGCGCAGGTGGCCCTGGCTGTCGATATAGCCGCGCCCAAGCAGCTGCATGAAGATGGCCGGGCCGTTGGCTCGCACCGCCGAGAGCTTCATCAGCGGCTCTACAAAACTTTCAAACAGTTGCAGCAGGGTCAGCTGCTCCTGCTCCATCAGTACCCGCAGGCGGGCATCGAGATCGGGCATAAACAGGCTCAGATAGCGGTCGAGCACCGCTTGGATCAGCTCCTTCTTGGAGCCGAAGTGATAGTTCACCGATGCCAGATTGACATCGGCCTCACTGGTGATCAGACGCAAAGAGGTATCGGCGAATCCCCGCTCGGCAAAAAGCACTTCAGCGGCGTCGAGAATACGGTTTTTGGTATCGATTTTACTCACTGGACACCTCACTTAAACGAATGTTTAAAAAGTACGTTTCATAACGTGAAGTGTCAAGAGAATGTGAATGAGTGTTAGCGGAATGTTTTTCGATGAAAAAAGCAAAGTGGGCGGAACTTAGTCAAAAAGCAGGACTCTATATCTATGCCACTGCAATTAAACATTAAGTTTCGCCCAACCTGCACCATGCTAGTTGGGCCTTTTTTTGCGCGTTTGTTACCTGTTTGCGGTTTGCAGGCAAAAAAAACCGCCGCAGGGCGCGACGGTGGGGAAAGTGAGTTCGCGTCATCCTGACGGCAAACTGTCGATGCGAGTTCAGGCATGTATCGACGGGGGCAGTATGCCAGCCAGAGCCCCTCAGACTATGTCAGCTTCGCGGTATTTTGTGACAAAGTGTGGCAAGCACTGGCGTGGCCCAAGCTGCCGCTCTTTGTTATGCTGCCCCTTCAAAATATGAGGGGAGAGAAGATGATGTACCCAGTCGATACCCACACTCACACCATTGCAAGCACCCACGCCTACAGCACCATCCACGACTATCTGCCGATAGCCAGGGCCAAGGGGATCAAGCTGTTCGCCACCACGGATCATGGCCCCGAGATGGCCGATGCCCCTCATGTCTGGCATTTTGCCAACTTGCCGATATTGCCAAGAGTGGTGGACGGGGTGGGGATCCTGCGGGGTATCGAAGCCAACATCAAAAACCTGGAGGGGGAGATCGATTTTCCCGAGCGTTACGAGTCGCGCCTCGACATGATCATGGCGGGTTTTCATGAGCAGGTATTCCCTCCCTGCGATCAGGCAACCCATACCCAGGCGATGATCAACGCCATCAAGAGCGGCCGGGTCGATATGATCAGCCACCCGGGCAACCCCGCATTTCCCATCGACATTCAGGCAGTGGTCAAGGCGGCGGCGGACTATCGGGTGGCGCTGGAGATCAACAACTCCTCCTTCATTCACTCGCGCCCGGGTAGTGAAGGCAACTGCCGTGCCATAGTCGAAGCCGCGCGAGATCTGGGGGCCTATCTCACTTTCGGCTCTGATTCCCACGTGGCATTTACCCTTGGCGATTTTGACCACTGCCACCGTCTGGTGACCGAAGCGGGCTTCCCGCAAGAGCGGATCCTGGTGCGCTCCCCCCGCGCCCTGCTCGATTTCCTCGAAAGCCGTGGCCGGGCCCATATCCCCGAGTTTGTCGATCTGTAAATCGGGCTCTAACACCATGAGCCAACTCATAAAATTGAGTTGGCTTGATTGACACGCCAGCCATTTTTCATGAATCTGACTGGCAACAAGCCGGTATAGCTCAGTTGGTAGAGCAGCGCATTCGTAATGCGAAGGTCAGGAGTTCGATTCCCCTTATCGGCACCATATAAAACAAAGGTTTAGCTTCTCAGCGAAGCTAACCATTTGTGATTTTTGGCTTGGGGTACCACGTGGGGTACCACATCTAGCAAACGGTAGGCACATTACTGTATCCACTTACCTAGCTACCGGCAGGTCCTCCCAGCGTGTGGTGTAACAGGGGCTCAGGTGCTCTTGCCTCATCATCCACTCAGGCGACCCCGTGCCTTGGCTGGCAAAGCCTACGCGCCCCAATCCCTTGGCTTTGATCTGGTCCATCACTGCCATCAGCGCGTCCGATTGAGCGGAGGACGGGGCAAACAGATCTGCCTGTTGTTGCCCCTTGGGAGTGAACTCACTCAGCATGACGCCCCCCTTCTGATAGCGGTAACCGTCGCGCCAAATCTGCGCTAGCAGCACGTTCACTTGCTGCAGCAGCAACCGGGTGTCATCGCTAGGGCAGACCAGCCGGACGCCAGCCTGCTCACTGTAGTAAGGCGCTCGTTCGTCAAAGGGGCTAGTTCGCACGAACAGGTGCACCCGCTGGCAACACATCCCCTCGGCCCGCAGCTTCTCGGCTGCGCGAGCCATAAAGCCTGACAACGCTTGGGCCATTTCTCCACGGTCAGTCACGCGCTCACCAAAGGAACGGCTCGAGAGGATCTGCTGCTTCGCCGCCGGTTCAACGGTCAGCTCCGCGCAAGGCAGGCCACGCAGCTCCTGCACGATCCGCTCGACCACCACGCCGTATTGGGCGCGTAACCCTTTGGCATCGCTAGCCACCAGGTCAGCCACGGTGTTGATGCCTTGTGCCACCAACTTGGCCCCCAAGCGCCGTCCTATGCCCCACACCTCGTCCACCGGGGTGATAGCCATCAGCCGGGCACGGCGCAGCTCGTCACGCAAGTCCACGACGCCGCCCGTGGCAGGCCACTTCTTGGCTGCATAGTTGGCCAGCTTGGCGAGGGTCTTGGTGGGGCCGATCCCAACCCCTACCGTTAAGCCGGTCCACTGCCACACTCGCTGCCGGATCTGTTGCCCATAGGCTATCAGGTCCCCGGCAAACGACTCTGACAGAGACAGGAATGCTTCATCGATGGAGTAGACCTCCAGCTCGGGGGCCATGGTCTCCAACGTGCTCATCACCCTGCCAGACATATCTCCATAGAGTGCGTAGTTGGAGCTGAACGCCACACCGCCATGCGCCTCGAACTGCTCGCGGATCTTGAAGTAGGGCCCGGCCATCTTGATACCCATCGCCTTAGCTTCAGGGCTGCACGACACCACGCATCCATCGTTGTTGGAGAGCACCACGATAGGGCGGCCACGCAGCTCAGGGCGAAACAGTCGCTCACAGCTGGCGTAGAAATTGTTTACATCAACGAGCGCTATGGCCATCACGCTGCCTCAGATTGCCAATCACATGGGTGACCACCCCGAACAGCTCCAGGGAGAGGCTCATGCAAGGGTCGATAGACGCGAACGCCGGATTGGCTGGCAACAGCCGCAGCCTCGGCTTGAGCTGCAAGGTCTTGACTGTGAAGCCGCCGTCAAGCAGTGCAATTACCACATCACCATGGCGCGGGGTCAGGCTCTTATCGACCACCAGCAAGTCACCGGGAAAGATGCCGACCCCAGTCATGCTCTCCCCCTCGGCACGCAGATAGAAGGTTGCTGCAGGGTGCGGCACGCAGTGGGTGTTGAGGTCCAACTTCCCTTCCAGATAGTCGCTGGCTGGGCTGGGAAAGCCGCAAGAGGCGCGGTGCAAGAACAGCGGGATGGTAATCTCGGCGGGTGATGGGTCTGGGGTTAACAGCTTCATGGCAAAAAACCTGTATTTATATACAGCCATTATAGCGCACCACCTTTGAACCAGCGCAAGTCCAGCATGCCAGTGATGGCGTACCATGGCGCCAACAAATAACAAAGAGGTCAGTATGAGTCACAATCTGTGTGCCCTACCGAAAGAGCAGCAAGAACGGGTCGAGGTCGAGAAGGCTGCCGCATATGCGGTATGGAAGGAGCGCAACGGTCACTTGGCCAGCGCAGAAAGCGAAGCAAGCCAGCATAAGGGGGAGCTGGGTAGCTATTTTCTCGAGCAAGTGAGTAAATACAAACGAGGTTAATTCTCTCTGGCTGGGTTGGGAAAGCCGCAAGAGGTACGTTGCAAGAACAACGGGATGGACACTTCAGCGGGAAATGTTTGCAGGTAGTGGGTTCATTATGATTCTGTGTATGTATACAGTTATTGTAACGTCCAATGTGTGCATCAACTCAAGTTCTGGTTCGCCAAAAATCTGTAGCATGGCTTCAATCGGCAATAGAACGTTCAATGGAATGCTGTTTTGGAAATTGATGGCGATTGCTTATCGCTAAGAGAGTGTATTAGGGGGGAGCTGCGGTCAGCAACAGGTCTCTCTGCCACTGCCTGCAGCATGTGAACAACACAGGAGCTCTATCTGCCTGAAAATGTTACATGTGTAAAATCTCAGTATCGGAGGCGGGTGGTATACAAGGTAACCTTAGTCGGGTAAACATCAGGGGAAGCAGACGACTGAGCCCAGACATTGATATCACTTTGGACGATTGTCACAAAGAGCTCCTTGGCATGGCCATGCTTGGCTGTTGGATCAGGTTGCGCAGGCGGCTAACTGCACTTATTGGAAAAATGCGTTGAGCCATACGTGCTATCAATGTGACGATGGAAAGCAGGGTACCTGCGTGAGAATACGCTTGATTCGATGTGGACGTCCGATGGCTCGGTTTGCTGCAACGATGCGATGGGGCAACTTGAATGCGGAAGTTGCTAAATAATGATTATTTTTATGTTGTGGTATTACTGTGCCTGTAGTCAATTGATGATTGTGGTTAGGGAGGGTGCGAATAAGCACCCTCCACAACGAAACTGAAAAATTTAGTTTATTAAATTCAAATGCTTACAAGGGCGCATTTTTATGTTTGGTGACTTATTCGCACCTTCCCTAATGCTCATTGGTACCATCAATGGTACCTACCTATACGGATTTCGTCGAACTCCCCCGAACTTCTCCGGACAACAAAAAACCCGCAAAGCCTTACGCTCTGCGGGTTTCTGTACTTCTTCGTTCCCGGCCGGAACATTATTTGGTGGAGCTGGGGGAGTCTGAATTTGAGTTGCAAGTTGTTGATTTTAATTTGTTTGATCAATTGTCTGTTTATGTTCGTGGTACTATTGATGGTACTGACGGTAAAACCACCCCTTCTTAAAAGACACATCCAGAACATTCCGTTGCCTTACAACCTTCACAAGATGCGAGTTCAAATCCCTTGGCATCTGACACACATAGAGGTTTTGGTGAAGCCTGCAGCCGATGGATACTTGCCAAAGACATCATCCTTAGTTCTTGGTTTTCCTTCATTACTCTATGTGGATAATCAGTGCCACGGTCGAATTCTGAAGGCTAGCCAATGTGGATGGTTTAGCACACCATTTGGCATCATCATGATGCTAGCCGTCTCGGGCTGCCCGTCTGTGCGCCACTGACGGGGACTTTGGCTGCGCTCCAGTTTAATCGGTGAGGGCTCTTCACCAATAGTTGCTGACATGGGTATCAACAAGGCCTATACATTGTTCTCGTAGCATGATATTTCGCGCATGCGCGCGCGTACGCGTAATGGTCGCATAAGTACGCGCCAGATATTGGTTAACTTATTGTATTTATTTGTTTTGTCGTGATAAGCCCTGTACTTCATTCACACGTAGTTGGGCACACTGGTCGCATAAATACCTTACTGGCCATTTGCTACCCTAACCATGTTGCATGTTGAGCCAGTTGGTCCCCTCTTGGTACCATCTAACCTTCATTCTTACTCTGAACTCTTCACTGCAAACTTCGCAGCTGTAACTGGCATTGAGCTGGCAGTACCAAGCGGGACTCAACGGCATCAATCACAAACGGCACCACCCATAAGCGCATGGTTTTTTGGCCAGAAACTGGGAAATCAAATGGCTGGGCTATCGGCTCCTGAAATCCGCGATGGGCTGGATACACCAGGAACATTTCTCTGCCCCCATCAGGGTTATCAAAGTAGTGATGGCCATAGGCAAACATCTGATAAAAATCCCCTTGCTGCAGATCGTACTTATCGGTGCCGTTCCCTTTCGCGGGGTCTAACAGTTTCCATTTCGTATCAAGTACGCTGATCACTTTGTTGCCCTGCTCAATCACCATATCGGGTTTAAGCCGAAACCATGCAGCGTCATGATGGGAAACCAGGTGTTTGCGCTGTGCCTGGGCGGTTAACGTCAGCAGCGGTGGGAGTGTGGCTCGCAGCGTTTTCGCCACATAGTTTTCAAAAACCCGCTCCATGGGGAACAGCAATGAGATTGCTCGGTGCCCCCCGCTCATGGTTTGCGGAGAAAAACCCTCTAAAATCAATTTCGCCCATGCCAGTGGCGTTTGGTAATGGCTCATTCCCCGGTCAATGCGCAAGCGGGCAAAATCGCACTTGTAGTTGGCACTGAGCGGCACCTCGCAAAAGATAAAGGTCAGCTCTTGCAGCAACCTTTGGTTATTCCCACTGCGCGTGATGGCAGCCAGCGCAACCAGTGCCGAATGCAGCAGGCGGTTGGCAGGGCGATCGACTAAGAATTCATCATATTCACAATAGAACTTGTGTTTGGTGATGATGTTTTGACGCAACTGACGGGAGGTATTGAGCTTGCCCTTGAGGTAGCTCAAATTCTCCTCACAGCGAACATAGTCACTGCGCAGCCCCTTCTTGACCAAGGTATTCACCGAATCAAGAAATTGGCTAATGAACACCTCCAGCAACGGCATTTTTTGCTGGCGGATGTTGGCGTTCGTTGTTTGAAGATGGGAAAACTCCCGCAATGCCCGCAGCATGATCAACAGCGCATGCCGGGCCGCTTCACAGCGGGCGGCAGAGGAGGGGGTTGCAGTATCGGTATCGTTGGCCTGAACAGGCCTCCCCAGCTTGGGCAACACTTCAACTTGAGTGCCATCAGGGGTGAAGATCACCCCTGCATAATTTTGTACCTGCAGTGCTTCTGCTCCGAGTTTTTTGCACAGCCGAAACAGGCGATTATCCTGGCCGCTCCCCAGTGCCATCTCCTTGAGGTAACGAAATGCCAAGGGCGAAATTGCCTCCACCTCATGCGGGATCGGGGTAATACCGCTCTCCTCGCTGACCAGATAGGCGTACTCGAACAGCGCAATATCGTTACGAAGTGGCATCTTCAACCTGCGCAGCAGAGGGTTGTAGTGCGTGATCCGGCGCATAGCGTTGGGCCACATCAGGGGCATAAATCGCCAGATAGGCCATGCCCTCATCCCACACCGAATGCTTATGATCAGCCAGCTCATAACGGTGCTGGTTCACTCCGAACTGATCCGGCTCATAGTCATTGCCAAATAACATCTTGAAGTCGATCGGCTGCTGTTGCACAAATTGCAGCCCCGCCACCTCTTTGCCACTGGCGTCTCGCTTTTGGTTATCCCCGAGTACCAAGCGGATCTTTTGCCAATCCTCATAGAAGTACTCTTGCAGTAGCGGGATCACCTTGGTCTGGAATGCCTCTTTAAGTGCGAGCAAGGCGCCAGCGTGATCGCCATTTTTTACCGCCTGATAGGCCGGGTAAAAGAACGCATGCCCCAGCGTATGCTCGCGGTCATAGAGCACCTCAATACGCTGATTGAGCCTATCAAGCAGCTTGCCAAGGTTGAGGGTGTTACCGCTGCCGATATCGATGACATCATGACCCACAAACAGTGTGCTATCAGGCATCATCTCAATGAAGTCAAAGCGACGGCGCAGCGCAGTATCCATCAATGCCAAAGAGCGATCGGCGGTATTCATGGTGCCGATGATATCGACGTTCGATGGCACGCTAAATGGCTTGCCACTGTAGGCAAGCTGAATGGTCATGGGATGCTGACTACCGGCCCGTTTATCGATTTCAACCAGCGAGATTAGCTCACCAAAAATCTTGGAAATATTGCCGCGGTTGATCTCATCAATAAACATGGCGTACTGATGTGAAGGGTCTTGCTCGGCACGACGACACAGTTTTAAGAATTCACCAGGCTCTACCGAATAGTTGATATTACCCTCATCGTCAGTCGCTGCTCTCAACCCCTCAATAAACTCTTCGTAGCCATAAGATTGATGAAAGGTGGTTGTTGCATAACGTTTGATTTCGTCGGCGGATTGCGGCCCGTGGGTCAGTTCAGCATGTAACTGCACCAAATCATCCACCAACTCCAGCCGATCATCGAGCAGCTGCCATACGGCGTCGCTTGATTTATCAAAGACCCCGGGTTCAGTGCGCCCCTTGTAATTGACGGTCGCCGATTCTGCGATGGTAAATTTCTGCAGATAACTCCACGCCGTTTGCGCCAGATTATCGGTACGTCCGTTAATGCTCGCCTTAGTCTGGAAGAACTTACTGCTCACAATCTCAGCCACTTTGGCGCGCTTGCCCAGACTCAGCAATGACAACACCAGCACCTGCATCCAGTTGAGGGGCGCCAATTTATCGCGCAGCCACAGCGACTCATCCATCACGGCCGGGCGATGGGTGTACTCTGCTTGCAGCTGTTGCAAGCGATAGGTTTTGCCGGTTCCCGGTGGCCCGTAATAGATGACATTTTTAGGCTGTGTGTGAACAGGGTCTGCGCTAGTCATATAGTCTGCGTCTTCCTCGTTGATCTGATTATCAGCCTGATGGGATTGGTCATGGCCGTCATCTTTCACTGGCTCAACAAGCCATTCATACAGGTTCCATAGCAAGATATTACGGGTATACAGATCCCACTCACTGGGGATGATAGGGTTCACCGCCGCCAGTAGTGTTTGATTGTCCTCTAACCAATCATCGTTTGGTTTAATATCAATTTGAAATTGGCTTTGCAGACCTTGGTACAGAGGTTTGAGACAAGAGCCATCAGCAATACTGGTGTAATTTTGGGGAGATGCAGCACCAAAAACCCGGTTAATAACGACCTTCAGATACCGTTCAAATGTCCCATCACTTTTCCAGCGTTGAAACACCTGACGATAGGTTTCCAGAGTGGGAGATTTAATGATTTCCACGGTTAGCTGGCGCAGGAACTCAACATTGCTATTGAACTCTTTATTATACATTAACCCTTGGCCAGCACTGGCGATGCCATTGGATTTATCACGCCACAGTTTATTGATATCGGAATCCGTCACCGGTTTACCGCGTCTTATATCTTCGGCCAATTGGCAGGTAGCCTGATAATCCTCATACCATCGCTGATTAAAATCATGTTCTTTTGTCCATCGCATAAACTGCACTAACGAGTGGTTATTCTTACCGGCATTCCACAGATTCGCTAGCGCAGCCGTAACATCCGGTTTGATCGCAATCCCTGATGTTTGCGAACTCCAAGTCTGGCCGGGTAGCGCAGCCTTGAGCAGCAACATTGGCAATAATCCCGCCTGACATGATTGTCGCAACTCCTGCAACTGGAACTTGATGTAAGAGCGTTCCAGATTTGCATCTTTCCAGTCTGAATCACTGAACGGTGCTTGGGTAACAACCCCTTTGGCAATGATTCCGCGCGGCTCTTTGCCTAGGCGGATCAGATACACAGTATCTCCAAATTGCGGTTGTTTGCTGCGGCAAGACCATCGGATCTCATCGCCCTCACGGTAGTCCAACAGGCCGGCTGTACTTCCATCACCACCGGTAGAAAATTGATCAGGATTCCAGGTCAACAAATAATCCGACATACTCACGCAACCTCAAAGAGCACACAGATAAGGGCGGTTATAGATATGTGGTGTCACGCCATCCCGCCTTGCCTGTCTGCAATACAACAAAAGAAAGTGCGCGGTAGCCGCCATTGCGACCACCGCTCCGAATGGTTATGGGCTTAACTGCCCTGGTATTTCTTGAAGTTCTCTGCCTGCTCCAGCACGCTCTTGTAGACCTCATCGTTGGCCACTGGCGGGAAGCCGAATTTGTGTAGCAGCAGGATCAGGTCAACCTTCAGCTTGGCCTTGATATCGTCGCGGTTGCTCCAGTCGGGGTACTGGGCGTTGTTATCAACCGTCACCTTCATCTCTTTGGCCAGCTCCAGCATCTTGGCCTCGTCGTAGGTGAAGTCGTACTTCACGCACATGTGATCCAGGATATCGAGAAACGCCTTTTCCTCCATGTCGATGCCCATATCGGTGAATGACATCATCTCGGACTTGATGTCATAGATCATGTCGGCCATCTGCTGGGTGAAGGCATCGAACTCCTCACCGTTGAGCACATCGTTCTCTTTACGCTGGTTGTACTGCTCGACCAGCGCCTGGAAGCGCTTGGAGAAATCTATCCCCTGCAGCTGGTTCACCTTCTTAAAGTCACTGATGGCCTTGGCCAGCATCTTCTGCAGCAGTTGCATCCGGGTGTTGGGTAGCTTGATCTTGCCGATGCGTTCCATGTACTCGTCATCGAAGATGTCGATGGTTTCGGCCTTGTCCTCACCCAGGGTAAAGATCTCCTCCACCCCGTCAGCCTTGAGCGCCTCGGCTATCATCTCGCGCACCTTCTGGTTCATCTGCGCAGTATCCGGCGCATCCCCCTTGGTGAGCTTGTAGACGATGGAGCGCACCGCCAGATAGAAGTGGATCTGCTCGCGCTCTTCCTGGGTGATCTCCTCACTGCCTACGCAGACGTCATAGGCTGCCTTGAGGCGCTTCACCAATCCCATAAAGCGCAGCTCAACCTTCTTGGTCTGCAGGGCAAACTCGGCGGCGCGGTTGAGGCACTCGAGCTGCAGGGTAGGGGTCCCTGAGAAGTAATCACTGCTGTCGAAGGTGTGGAACACCTGGCCAAGCAGATGCAGGTGGTTGCGTACCTCAATCAGCGACTGCTGAACATCTTCAAAGTTGGACTTGTCCGCTTTCGAGTACATGGCCAGCGCCATATTCATCCGGCTTTTGATGCCGATGTAATCGACCACCAGCCCCTTCTCCTTGCCTTCAAAGCGGCGGTTAACCCGGGAGATGGTCTGGATCAGATTGTGCTTTTGCAGCGGCTTGTCGATGTAGATGGTGTCGAGCTCGGGCACATCAAAGCCGGTCAGCCACATATCCACCACAATGGCGATCTTGAAGTTGGATTTGGGGTTCTTGAACTGCTTGTCCAGCTCCCCGCGATACGTCTTGGTGCCGAGCAAGTCATACATGGCTTGCTCATCATCCTGGCCACGGGTCATCACCATATTGACCATGGGGAGTGGCATCAGTTCCTCCTGCTCCTGTTCGGTCAGGGTGACACCATCGATGGCCAGTTTTGACTCGAACCACTCGGGACGCAGAGCTTTAAGGCTCTGATAGACGACATAGGCAATCTCCCGGCTGGCACAGACAAACATCGCCTTGCCTTTGACTGTCGAGCCTTCCGCTACTCGTTGCTCGTAATGCTTGGCGAAGTCCTTAGCCAGTGCCTCGATGCGGTCCGGGTCACCCAGGATCGAGTTCATGCTTGCCGTGGTCTTCTTGCTCTCTTCAATCTGGTGCTCGCTGGCGCCCAGCGCTTCGCACTCCTGGTAGTACTGCTCGATCTCTTCCAGCTTGCTGTTATCGAGTACCACCTTGGCGGCGCGCCCTTCATAGACGATGCGTACCGTGATCTGGTCGTTGACCGACTCGGTCATGGTGTAGCTGTCGATGGTGGGGCCGAACACGTCCAGGGTGGCGTCGATGGGAGTACCGGTAAAGCCCACATAGGTGGCGTTGGGCAGTGAGTCATGCAGGTATTTGGCAAAGCCGTAGGTCTTCTTCACCGTGCCACTCTCGGCATCGATGCTGAGCTTCAAGTCGAGGTTGATCTGGCTGCGGTGCGCCTCATCGGAGATACAGATGATGTTGCTACGATCGGACAGTAGCTGGATATCTTCGGTGAACTTGTGAATGGTAGTGAGGAAGACCCCGCCACTGGCACGGCCGGCCAGCTTGTCCCGCAGGTCCTGGCGACTGGTGACCGGCTCAATCACCGCATCACCGATAAAGGCCGTAGCATTGCAGAACTGCTTGGAGAGCTGCTCATCGAGATCGGTACGGTCGGTGATGAGGATGATGGTCGGGCTGGCAAAATCGACACTCTTCATCAGCAGGCGAGCCAGGAATTGCATGGTGTAGCTCTTGCCGCAGCCGGTGGCACCAAAGTAGGTCCCCCCTTTACCGCTACCACCGATATTCTCTCCGCTTGCTGTTATCTGCTTACGCTCTTTCTTGATGTTGTAGTAGAGCTTGCGGGCGGCGTAATACTGCGGGTAACGGCAGCAGACTTTCACCTCATGCTTGCTGGTGTCGGGGAAGAAGACGAAGTTCTTCAGCACGTCCAGCAGGCGTACCGGGTGGAACAACCCCTGTATCAGGGTGTAGAGCCCATTGATGCCATCTTGTTCGGTGGACTCGTTACCGGTCACCTTGCGCCAGGCGTAATAGAATTCGTAGGGAGCAAACAGGTTGCCCAGCTTGTTGTTCACCCCGTCACTGAGGATACAGAGAGCGTTATAGACAAACAGCTTGGGGATGTCCCGTCGGTAGCGCACACAGAGCTGGCGCCAGGCATCATTGAGGGTGGCTTCCTCCTCCCGCACCGCCGACTTGAACTCGAACACCACCAGTGGCAGACCGTTGACGTACAAGATGCCATCGGGAATACGTAGCTGCAGCCCGCCATCCCGGGTCTGGCCTTCTATCTCCAGCTGGTTGACCAACCGGTAGATATTGTTATCCGCCTCGACCTCAACCTCTTTTCCCGCAAACAACCTGGCCAACTGGCTTGGCAAGGCACGGGTATCCATCAGCTCGATATAGAGGTCTTTCTGATTACGGTCTTCGCGCTTAAGCAAGAAGCCGTTGCTGAGCCAGTGGCAGAAGGTTTTGTTGCTCTGGTACAGGTCACTGGCCGGCAGGGTCTGCAACTGCTGCAGAATGGAGGCGATTTCCCCCTCGGTGATCCCCTCGGCCTGGTACTGGTGAGCAAGGTACTGGCGAAGATCATCAATAATCAGCACCTCGCTCTTGTCCTTGCGTGGCACATCGCTACCGACAAAGTGGGGGTAGCAAGGCTGGCCCGCTGCATCAAGGTGCTCCCCTAGCAGAGAGATAATGGCCTGTTCCAGTTTGGCTTCCGTGAAAATATGGCTCATGGCGGTGGCTTCTTGTTCATGTTTATTCGGGGGTGGCAATTAGCCCCAGTGGCTCGAGGACGACGGTCAGTAAGGCTTAGTTCAAGTTTTCCTCGGCGAGTTCGGTCTCAATTTCATTAAGGCATAGCTCACCGGAAATCAGCTTGGGCAGCAGGGTGTCGCGGAGATTAGAAAGCACCTCACATTCAACTTTCTTGGCCTCACAATTAGTCTGCAGGTCTTGAGCATGCCGAACGAATGTGGAGATAAGCTCATTTTTTGGCAGTAGTACATTTACAGGGTTTAAATTTGCAATTGTCATCTGTGGCTGCGCGGAACCTGAAGTTAGGTTGGTAAGATCTTGCTGTAACAAACAGTAATATATATACAATGAACTAATGCTTTTCTCTTCAATGACAAGTGAATTGTTTGTGACAAAACAAAATGGTTTTGTCCAATGTACCTTTCCTGAAGCCGCACCTCGACATGAAATTAATACTTGCGGCTCTTTGTAAAGATATTTGTTGTAAGCGCCAATGACTCCATTCCCACCATAGACAGGATATCCATTATTGGTTATTTGGGTTTTTGGGAGATTTTTTCCATATACAATGTTGGCAATTTTTGTTAGTGGCGCAGCTGTCCACGCCTGCGGAACCCAGCCACCGAGGCCAAGGGACGGCTCGGCGCACTCCTCAAAGGCTACCGGAAATAGTTGGCGGATAGCGCCCGGCAACGGCTTGAAATCGCCGTTTTTACGTACTGCTTTGCGAGTCTCAGCACGGCGCAGCAACTCGTCTGGTAGTTCCAAACCCTGCTCAAAGAAGCCCGCATCCAGCGCGTTATCGACCACCGGATCAAAGTCCACAAACCACGACTTGAACAGCGCCTGCGCCATCTGCTCCAGGGTCTGGTTGATTTGATGGTTTAGTTCAATTTTATCGCTTATGTCTAAAAGGCATTTGTCGATTAAAATTTGCGCCTGATAAGTTGGCTCTGGCACTTCAAAATTAGGTATATCGACACACTTCAAACTGTCAAATACTGCGCCAGGATTTTTGTACTTGCTAACTTCATCCCACCAGATTGGGCTGTTCACAACCCAACGTAAATATCCAGGGTGAATCTTCTTCGGATCCGGGCGTAACAAGACCAGGTTTTGTCCTAAAGCGAACTTACTCCCCTTAGGAACATAAGCTGTCTCGCCAGGATTACATCGTCTAGAGAGAACAATATCCCCATGTATAGGTTTGGCTTTGACGGTCCAAAGTTGATAATCCTCTTCGGAGATAAGCCTGGGATTTGCCGAAAAGTCGATTATGCCGTTCTTCATCTGAGGAATACCAATGTATGGAATTCCATTTTCTACAGCTATTGGCGTTTTATGTACGCAGTCGATCAGACTGACACCTAATTCCTTCAGACTTTTTAAAGGCCAATTACTTCCCATAACCCAGCACCTCCATATTGGTGCGGATCGCCTGATCCAGCTCGGCAGCTTTGTCCAATTGGCGATAGAGGGTTTGGGTGAGTTCCTGCATCTTGGTCTCAAAGGCGATGCCGTCATCTTCAACATCGGCAGCACCCACATAGCGGCCCGGGGTCAGCACAAAGTCGTTGGCCTTGATCTCGTCCAGGGTCGCGACCTTGCAGAAGCCGGCCTGATCTTGATACTGCACGATGCCGATCTCCTTCGCCTCGACACGGCGTTTCAGTTCGCCCTCGTCGCTGCGCCAGGCGTGGTAGGTGTCGCTGATGGTGGCGATATCCGCAGTGGTCAGCTCTTTCTGGGTGCGGCTAACCATGGTGCCCAGATTACGGGCATCGACAAACAAAGTCTCGCCACGGCGATCCCGGTAGCCATGCTTGACACTGGCTTGCTTGCTCTTGCTGATAAACCAGAGACAGACGGGGATCTGGGTAGTAAAGAACAACTGCCCTGGCAGGGCGATCATGCATTCGATACGGTCATCTTCGATGAGCTTTTGGCGGATCTCCCCTTCACCGCTGGTATTGGAACTCATGGAGCCGTTGGCCAGCACAAAGCCCGCAATACCATCCTCGGAGAGCTTGGAGAGCATATGCAGGATCCAGGCGTAGTTGGCGTTACCGGTGGGCGGAGTACGGAAGCCAGCAAAGCGTGGGTCGTTGGTGAGCTCCGCCTCGTTTCGCCACTCCTTCAGATTGAAGGGGGGGTTTGCCATGATGTAGTCGGCCTTGAGATCCGGGTGCTGATCGGCAAAGAAGGTATCAGCCGGGCGTTCCCCCAGATTGCCGGTGAGGCCGCGCACCGCCAGGTTCATCTTGGCCAGCTTGTAGGTGGTGCTAGTCAGCTCCTGCCCATAAATGGCGATATCCTTGCTCTTGCCCTGATGGCTTTCAACAAACTTGAGGGACTGGACGAACATGCCACCCGAGCCACAGCAGGGGTCGTAGATCTTGCCCTGATAGGGTTCGAGCATCTCGGCCAGCAGGGTGACCACGGCCTTGGGGGTATAGAACTCGCCGCCACCCTTGCCTTCACTGGCGGCAAACTTGCCGAGGAAGTATTCGTAGACCCGGCCCACCAGGTCCTCTTCGGTCAGGTCGCACTCATTGGCGAGGGTATCGATGTTTTCGATGCTGTCGATCAGCGAAGCAAGCCTTGTCGTATCGAGCTGCAGTCGGGAGAAGTAGTTATCCGGCAGAGCGCCGGTCAGCGCCTTGTTGCGCTTCTCAATGGTAGAGAGCGCCGTGTCGATGATGACAGCGATATCATCCTGCTTGGCGCGGGCTTTCACATAAGACCAACGAGCCTCCTCCGGCAGGAAGAAGACGTTGTCTTGCTGGTAGAAGACATCCATATCTGCAAAGGCTTCTTGGCCACTCGCGATCAGTTGCTGGCGCTTGGCCTCGAACTTGTCGCTAATGAACTTCAGGAACACCAGGCTCAGCACCACGTGCTTGTATTCGGAAGATTCCACGCTGCCACGCAGCTGGTTAGCGGTATCCCAGAGGGTCTCTTCAAAGCCTTTGTTGGCTTTCTTGGCGGGCGATTTAGCCATGTATCTGTGTTCTCTTATTCTTCTGAAAAATAATCGGAGTCCAGCGCCTTGATAGTGAAGGCCGGGCGGTGCAACAGCCATGTTGTGTTTCAGGTTATCGCGCATTCTATGATGACCGGACGTCATGTAGTTTCATGACGGTTTGTTCAGACATCAATACTGCCCGGTCATACACACTGAAACAGCCAGCACCAGGCAGGCAACTGCAGCTAATTAATTGAGTTGGTGGTCATTCTACCGTTTTGCCCGGATGGCATAAACCGCTATGGATGCTTTTGGAACGATGTTCTTGTGGCAAATGAGAGGTGACGGACTATTTGGTCAGCAGGTCAATGAGGGGGCGATGGATGTTTGGCTGATGGGAGGGGGCGGGGAGCCGCACGATGTGCCCCTTATTCTGTATGCCGGTGAGCAGGTTGCGCTTATTGTGCTGTGACAACATGGCTGCCAGCCAGATGAGCCATCAGGTGTTGGGTCTACCAGCGTCTTATTTATAGGTATAAAAATGATGGTTCTGGTGGTTCAGTGGTTCTAACACCCCGCCAGCTCTCGCCAAGACTGGGTTTGTGGGGGAACCAGTCTGCCGGGATCCACTGGTTCCGCGAACCAGTGAGCGGTTCAAGCCTCAACATGCCTTCGAGTTTAGAACCACTGGAACCAGTGCGGAACCAGTCATATTTTATTAAGTGGTTCCGGCTCTAAGCATTATGTAGCAGAGGATTGAGCTATCTAGAAACCAGTGAACCAGTAGAACCACAGTTTTTCCCTTTCACGTGCGCGAGCCTTAAAGAAGGGGCCGCACTTGGCAGCCCCTTGATTCCTTCTGGCTGGCCTATTCTGTCTCATCAGCCAACACCAGATCGGTCAGCACATAGACCCGCGCCCGTTTTCCGGTCGGGAGCGGCCTCAACAACTGATAGCGCCCTTCACCACTAAGCAGGTATCCCGCTTTGGCTGATAGCTTTGCAGCCTTCTTGGCATCACGTCCGCTGGTGATCTCAATCCAGCCTGATGGGTCAACCCAGAACTCCAGCGCTTCATTGGTGCCCTGCTTGGGATTACGCCGATAGCCCACCACATTTGCCGGTCGGTGGTTTGGGTCGCTCAAATCAACAAAGCGGGTGTACTGGTGAGCCCGCATAAAGGCGCGGATCTGCATCAGGGTAGCGGCGTCCTCCTGGTTACCCAGATGTCCCCGCTCTGCCAACCAAGCCTTAAGGCAGACTCTCACAGCCCTGATGGCTTCCCCCTCTGGCCAGCCTGTCACGCCCAGCTTGGTAGCCAACTCACCGGCTGCGGCCACCAGTGCGAACCGGTTGATGGCACGGCCTACTTGGTTTCCTGCGCAATGCGGGGTTAACTCAGTGGCAAGGCGCTTGATCTCACCCCGCAGGTGCTCGCGGTGCGGCTCCATATCGGTAGTCAGCACCTTCACAAAGGCGTGAAAGGCGGTGCCGTGCTGGCTGTCGGCGTGGGCCTTGAGCGTATCGGCGAAGGTTCGGCCATCCTCCATACCATGCAACTGCTCAAATGCGCCATGCTGCCCGGTGTCGCTCGGGATCTGGATGGTGCGCACCTCCATTCCTGCTTGTGTGCGCGTACCATCTTCAGAAGCATGATCTTCAAGGCTCAATTCGCCAGTGGAGAGGAACAGCAAGCGCCATGCCTTGCGCTCCCTCAACTCCCCATCTTGCTTGAGGCGGCCTCTCCCTTGGCCGTTTGCCAGCATGTAGGCTGTTTTTCCCACATCCTTCCCGGCCTGCTCCCCAATTTCATCCAGACAGAGCAGGGCATCATTGCGGCGGTTGGCGATACCTTCGATAGCGTTACCGGTTGCCCGCCACGTCTGACAATAGCGATCAGGGTTGCCGTAGACACTGGCAGCGGCCTTCATGATGGTGGTCTTGCCGTCGGTACTCTCGCCCTTGAGGTGGAACCCACCGCCCTCCATGCCTACCAGAGTCAGCAGTGGGGCCGCAAAGGCGAGCGACAGCGCAAAGCAGAGGCGGGAGTTACCCACGGCCAGCGCCGCGACCTCCTGTTGCCACTCGGCTAGGGTACCACGTTCGGTGAAGTCGTTAGCCGCATACCCCGCCGTCTGCAAGATCACCCCTTCTGTCCCTATCGTATCTTGTGGCAGCACATAGGCGTTACCATACCAGCCGGTACGTTCCACACAGGTGATCCGCTTATCGGGCTGACAAGCCATCAGGTACTCGGCGAGTTTGCGTTTGCGGCCCAAATCAATAAACGGCAAGCCAGTATCCAGCAGGGAGGTAAACACATCTTCACCGTTGCGCGGGACCAGGGAGCGAACAGGCATCGCCCACTGGCGTGTTCTTCCCGCGCTATCTTGCCACTCCAGCAGGCGGCCGTAGCCACGGCCATGCTCATCACTGGTTTCAGCGAGAACCCGGATCGGGCTGGATATCGGGACCAGTTCTTGCCTGGCATCATCTCCCCGTCCGACCGTCTCCCTAGCGCAGAGGCGATTGCCCTGGAATACAAACCCGTTTGGTAAATCAGGCCCGTGCGCTGACTTATCATGGCGATCAGGGTGAAGCGGTAGCACTTCGGCCTGCCAGTGCTCCTGTTCCTTCTGGCTAGCGTCCTTGGCTTGGGGGCTGGTAGTACTCGGTCTGGCGCTCATGATGGCCTCCTTGGTTGCGTTCAGCCCGCGGGTTTGGTGGTAGTCGTTCCAATCACCAGCAGCCGGTGGCAGGGCTACCAGCCCGCCTACGGTTGCGGCGGCTTGCTCGGCCTTGGCCTTGCCGAGGTTGCCCTTGGTGTTGGTGTCATTGTCGCCACACAGCAGGATCCGGGCCTCAGGATGCTGGCGGCGAGCAATGGCGGCCACTACACCCAAGTTGCCGCAATCCATCGCACAATAGACCGTCGCCCCGGTAGTCACGTAAACCGACAGACCGGTGGCATAACCCTCGACAATGGCAATCAACTCCCCACCCTCGATACAGTGGAAGGCCCCGGCCTTTTGCCCGCCCGCCAGATAACGCTTGCAGCCGTCATGACCGATCAGCTGTACATTCACCAGTTCACCCGCCTCATTGGTCAACGGGATCACCAGGCTACCGGCTGGGTAGTTCTTGCCGCTCACATTGATCTGGGCACGAGTGACGGCACTCAGATGATCGGCAAATCCCTTGTTAGTAAGGTAAGGGATCTTCCCCTGCTCACAGTCGTGGATAATGGCAGCGGCACGGCAAGCGGCCTTCTGGCGCAGTTGCTCGCTCCGCTTGCGTTCCTGCTGGACCTTGGCCTGTTGCTGCTGACGAATGCGCTCACGTTCAGCCGGATCCAACCGACCGGCAGCCATGCCCATCAGCGGCGCTATCAACCCGGCTGCCTCCTTGGGTGTCTTGCTCATTACCTTGCAAACCAGAGCCAGCCCATCACCCGCCCCACACTGGCTACAAATCCAGGTCCCGCGCCCCTCCTTGTCGTCAAAACGAAAGCGGTCCTTGCCGCCACAGACAGGACAAGGGCCGTGTTTGCCATGGTGCGGGGTGTCGATACCCAGATCCGCCAGCAGTGTGGGCCAGTGGCCACCGGCAGCATATGCCACATCCGAAACAAAGGTTTTGGCTACAGCCATGATGACTACCCCTCGTTCACCTGTACGACGCAGCTCGGTTGATGCCGTTGACCATGGACATAGGGATGCACCTTCCCGGTGTGCCGCGAGCTTAGAGGCTCAGTCGCCAAGCTGTTGATTTTGGGCAAAGCTTCGCCCTGAGCGATACGCCCATTGCTTGCAATGATCATGTTTAACCCTCGGTTAGGTGGCGTGCAGGTGACGGGCGATAAATGCCTGGCCAAAGGGAATCGCATGGTGCGGCTGGCTCACGCAATTAATATGGCGGTAAAGCACATCCTTCCTTGAAATCCAGTGGTGAAGGCGTATCTCGATAATAGAGTGGTGACAGTTCAAATAACGCAACCCAACAAGAGCAGACAGGGCACCAGCGTCTTTGGTACGACTTTCCTGCAAGTGGTGAGTAGCCAATTCCAGTTTGGTGCTATGGCCGGTTGGTTGAATGCTGCCGCCCACTGGCTTGGGTTGGGTCGTGCCGTTCTTCGGTACTGCCTTTTTGGGAGAGTTCATCGCAGTCACCTATGCCGTCGAATTGCGAGCAGCAATACGGGCCGCCATCCATTCAACCACTTCAGACTCTAAAAATGCGACGGACCGACCATGTTCGCTCAAGCGGATGGTTTTCGGGAAAGAGCCTTGTGCCATCAGATCGTAAATACTTGATTTGCTCAGGCCGGTGCGCTGGATCACTTCACGAATACGGATCAGGCGTTGGGTGGTAGAGCTATCCATATATGACCTCACTCGTCATTAGTGTCAGAGGGGTCATTAAAGGGTGTAACGGTCATTAAAGGCTAGGGGAGGAGGCAATTAAAACCTCCCCTAGGTTTTCGTACCGGGGGATCACTACATAGGGTAGGTGTTGTCGCCAGATTCGCAGAGAAGTGAGAGACGACGTCCTTGAGAACTAGTGGAGGGATTCTTTACTGGGCGTTTTTGGCGCACCACCGTTAGGTTTCCAATTTGCAATTGCTGCCAGATCTTGCAGACACTTTAATGGTGTGCCTTCACTATCGACCAAGCCGAAGTTGTTAGCATTTTTCGTAAGGAATTGCACTAGGCTCTGTTTAGGCGTTCTGCCGGGTTGTTCAATGTAGTTGTGCCAAGCTGAAACTGCCGCAGCTAGCTTGGGAGCGTAGCGGTCATGCTCAGGGTTCAGAAATGCGAGCTGACGATCTTGCTCGGCCACCTTTTGCTCCAACTGATGTACCCTCTCTGCGAGTATGACGTTCTGTTGGATAAGAGGGGTTAGCTCCTGACTTTGTTTGTGTGAAATGCTCACTGTGGAGTTTGAGTTGCAGGGATACTTTCTATGATTTGTCAGGCACTCAGACATGAACGAGATAATAGAAATTAATGGCAAATTGCTATGATGTTTATCATCCACATATGTTGTATAGCGTTGAAATCGGGTCTCGAACGAGCGTGCTACTTCTAACATTAAGTCATCTTCCGTGTATTGTCTTGTTTGTGTTTGGGGGTCAAACGGGAATTGGCTCTCACTCTCCTGCCAAGATTGTCTCGCAAAATAGTCGGGTTACTCGTTGACCAGCTTGAGAGCTTTGGTGCCGCTAGCCAAGGACTGGTTTCCCTGGCTAGCCTGCACAATGTGATTGCTCCACCAACTCATCATGGTTACCCGCTGCTCGAAGTAGTCGGAGCGGTTAAAGGCGAAGCGGATCTTGCTTTCATTGATATGTGCCAGTGCAGCTTCAATGACATGAAAGGCAAAGCCTTGATTTAACAGAATGTTGCAGCCCAATGAGCGCAACCCTTGGGCCACTAATCGACCACCGTACCCCAGCTGTTTCAGGGCTGTACTGGTGCTTCGGTTGCTGATATGGGTGTGTGGGTTGCGATAGCTGGAGAACACATAGGGCTGATGGCCGCTGATTGGCTTCATACGTTCCAATAGTGCAATCGTTTGCGGAGTGAGCGGAACCCGGTGAGAGCGATTCTTCTTCATCTTGTCGCTAGGAATAATCCAAATCTTGTTCTCCAGATCAATCTCATCCCAACGGGTACCGGCAGATTCCCCTGGACGCACCAGCGTATGAAGGTTCCATTCAATTTGGCTGCGAATAGTGTGATCGAGGTGCCCGGCTGCGATGTCAGTCATCAGCAAAGGGAGTTCGTCTGGTGTGATTGTGGGCATGGACTTCTTGGTGGGCTTCTGGAATTCCTCGCGAATGGCAGAGCAAGGGTTAGCATCGATCAGGCCGAAGCTAACGGAATAGTCGAAAATTGCGTTTATTCGTTGGCACAGGCGCTGCACTGTCACAAGCTTGCCGCTAGTCTCGAGTGGGCGCAGCAGCTCAATCACCATGTGCGCGCTGACTTGGTTGATGGGCATTGAGCCGATAAGAGGCAAAATGTACATCTCAAGGGAGCGCCACGAGGCCGCTGTATAGGCTTCACTGACATAATGGTGTTGCAAGGCATAAAGCTTTGCTGCAACAGCAGCCACTGAGGTGCCACCGTCAAGATGGCTTGTTTCATACTTAGGGATAAAGCGCTGGTAGGGATTGGTCGTTGGTTGTTCCATATTCGTCTCCAATGGTCGTTATTGACGACGGTATTGGAGCACGTCGAAGCACCCTCAGGGCAATAGCCTCAGGGCTCAGGGTATGGTGTTCAGCAGGGGGGAGGGTATAGCTAAACCCTCGCCATTACTGGATTTAATACCCTCAGGGGGCTGGGACTTTGGATTTCTAATCTCTGGGCTCGGGTATTGCTATTGAACCATCGTTCAAAGTGTGCCAACACCTAACGGGATGGCAAAAGTGGCTGTAAGGTTTACCACAGTGTTTAACTTGTGACTTGTTGTGACATGCTGGTTCATATGGGTGAGATCCGCTTGAGTTAATCTGGTTTTGTTAGCGTCTCTTAGCCAAAAGTTCATATTCTTAACGTGAACAGGAACGTTTTTTTGTAACACGGGCAGGTGGGGACTTCTCAGGGCGGGCCACTATCGTTATTGCTTCAGCCCGCTTATAAGAGCCACAGCGCGGATCTTGCAGTAGCCATTCGAACATGTCTTTGTTGCGAGGGTCTGTATCTTTGTCGTTAGGATCCCAGTTGTTCCCCCAAGCATACTCTTGCAGTTCTGCCACCATTTGAAGGGATGGTGTTAGGTAGCGAAATTTGGGGGCTTCTGCCATGTGGTTTACGGTCTTACTTTCAGCTTGTTGCTGGAGTTCTACCGTTGATACAACTGGTTTGGTGAGAGTTGTGTCTTGCTCGTTTGATTTGACGTCATATGAGAGGGAGTGAGCGGTATTGTAAGCCTTGGGATGGGGGTAAATCTCGGTGAGGGCATTAAACAGCTCTGGATTATACACATTCAGTCCCCCTATGTTTTCAACAAGCCATGGCCATAAGTCATCGGCTTTGAAGGTAGCGTTAGAAGGCACCGCTCCCTTCATCAAAGCAGCGTTAATATTATCAATACCGATGATTACTTCACTCATACAAGATTCCTCGTCCTTGTAGAACTTGACTGAAACAGGTTCAGGGTCTCGATGCCCCCACCTTAAGTTTTCAAGTAGTGCATCCCTTACGATTGCTGCCAGCCCCCATTCGAGATTGTGTACTTCGGCCTCAGTTAACTCGCTATTATCCAGAGACGGGTCGATACCAGCGACTATCAGACTAGCTTTATTCGCAGAGACAAACTTATTAATGCGGATGGATGTTTTATTTATCATGCGTGTCTTTTGTGTAGGACTTTGTTTGGTTTGAAAGACCTGCGGGCAAGGCTTTCCCGCGTCGCTCGTCATAGAGATGACCCGGTTGGTACTGGATTCACTTATTGACCAGCTTGAGAGCTTTGGTGCCGCTAGCCAGGGACAGATTTCCCTGGCTAGCCTGCTCAATGTGATTGCTCCACCAACTCATCATGATTACCCGCTGCTCGAAGTAGTCTGAGCGGTTGTAGGCCCTGCGGATCTCGTTCTCATCAGCGTGAGACAGTGCCGCCTCGATAGCATCCGGGTTGAAGCCCTGCTCGTTGAGTGTGGTGCTGCCGAGCGAGCGCAAACCATGAGCCACTAGTCGCCCGCCATAACCAAGCCGTTTTAAGGCCGCATTGGCACTTTGGTCGTTGATGTGACCAAGCGGATCGCGGCGGCCAGGGAACACAAAAGGACGGTGGCCGCTGATCGGCTTCATGTGCTCCAGCAGAGAGAGTGCTTGCGGGGTGAGCGGAACCCGGTGGGGGCGATCCATCTTCATGCGATCTTCAGGGATGTTCCAGACTTTGGCCTCAAAGTCGATCTCGTCCCAGCGAGTGCCTGCTGATTCACCAGGGCGTACAAGGGTATGAAGGCTCCATTCAATCTGGCAACGGGTGCTGTGCTCCAGGCGGCCATTGGCGATGTCGGCCATCAGTTGCGGCAACTCTCCCGGCTTGAGGGTGGGCATGTGCTTCTTGGAGGGCTTCTTGAACACCTTGCGAATCGCGGAACAGGGATTGGCATCGAGCAGGCCGTGGTTCACGCTGTAGTCTAGGATTTCGTTAATCCGCTGACAAAGGCGGCGTACAGTCTCATGCTTGCCATCTGCCTCAATCGGACGAAGAATCTCAATGACTTTGGGAGCGCGGATCTGGTCGATGGGCATAGAACCGATGAAGGGCAACACATACATCTCAAGAGAGCGCCACGAATCTGCGGCATAGGCTTCAGTTACATCATGGCGTTTGAGATCCAGCCACTTAGATGCCATGTGTTCAAAGGTGTTGCTACTGGCTTCTTCCATGGCTTTGACCATGGCGGCCTGTTCTTCTTTGTGGAGCTTGGGATCAATACCTTTGGCCAGCAGGGCGCGAGCCTCTCGTAGTAGTTCACGGGCTTGGCCAAGGGACACCTCTGGGTAAGTGCCAAAACTCATGTTTGTGCGCTTATTGTCAGAAGGCTTTGAATATTTGAAGGCCCAGAGCTTTGAACCCGCAGCACTGATCCTCAGTTCTAACCCATCACCATCGCGCAAGGTGGTCATCTGGCCTTTTGCCTTAGCGTCTTCGGATGGCTTGGCGTTTTTAATTTTTGGGTCGGTTAATCTGCAGTTACCTGTTTCGCGCCTCTTTTTCTCCACCGTGACCATAACGCTCCTTAGTACCATCGAATTGAGTACCACTAGGGGCTGTCGTCATAAGATTGAGGCCCACAGGTATGCGCAACGGATCTGCACTACGGCCACAAACGAACTCGTATTTTTGGCGTATCTTGTGGCAATGCCTCGCCATTGCTTCAGATGAAGGAAGGCGTTTTCCACCAAATGTCTTGCCCGATAAAGCTCCCTGTCGTGGTCTCGTTGTTCCTTACGATTCCGTTTTGAAGGGATGACGGGCTCCATCCCTTGGGCGTAGGCGGTATCAATCAACGCATTGGTATCATATCCCCTGTCCGCCAAAAGATACGCAGCCTCCAAACCGTCAATCAAGGTCGCGGCTTGTGTACAATCTGCGGTCGTACCCGATGTAATGATGCATTTTATTGGCATTCCATGTCCGTCGACTGCCAAATGGATCTTGCTGTTTAGCCCCCCTTAGTGACTCCCATATCCTGATTACCACCTCGAGCACCACTGGCATGGGGATGAACCTTGATATGGCTGGCGTCAATCATCAGCCATTCGCAATCAGGTTCTTTTATCAGACGTTCTTGAAGACGAGCCCAAATGCCCTTGTCGCGCCAACGACAAAAGCGGCGATGGGTGTTTTTCCAGTCTCCGTATTCAGACGGCAAGTCACGCCAAGGAGACCCTGTGCGCAAAATCCAGAAAACAGCGTTGATAAACAATCGGTTATCACGAGCTGCACGACCCCATTGACCTTTTTGCCCCAATAGATGAGGTTCGAGTAAGGCCCATACACGGTCTGAAATATCGTGGCGGCGATAAGCTGGTGTTGACATGATCTGATGATTTTTATGTTAAGGGGGCGGGCATTGTACCAAAATCAATCAGCTTAAGACGACAGCCCCTAACCTTGTGGTACTAATTATAGTACTCGTGAGGCTGGTTTTTGGCGACCACTTCGACTTTATCGGACAACAAAAAACCCGCAAGACGTTGAATCTTGCGGGTTTTTGTACTTCTTCGTTCCTTCTCGGAACAGTATTTGGTGGAGCTGGGGGGATTTGAACCCCCGTCCAAAATTACTACATCCTTGGCACTACATGCTTAGTCACTCTTTACATTCGCCAACCCGCTGCGGAGAGACACGCCACGCATTGACTAGCTCGATTGGTTTTAATGCTTCCGCCCCGAGCAGGACTTCCACACGATCCTGTGAAGGATGACCTTCCGATTCCCTAGGACACAGGCAAGCTAGGGTAGAAGGGCTCTATGCAGGTTATTAAGCTGCTAGTGCGTAGTTTTCGTCGTTTGCGACTATTTTTTTGCGGTTTATTAACGAGGCCTACCGCACCTCGGCATGCACCTTGGGTTTCGTGAATCTTGTCGAATCCAGAATCAGCCCCAAGTTGTTAATTGCGATTGTACGCAAAAATGCTGTCATAGCAAGGCGTTGATACCCATTCCCTCTGGCAACCAGTCTGTTTGCCGATTTATTGTACGCAGCTGAGCCTGAAGAGCCAGCTGCGCCGGGGGAAGGTGTACTGGCGTTCTGATCCTGCCAGTCGCAGGTTAGCCGCGATGCTTGTTCTTCATGATGCGAGCTTTCTCCCGATCCCACTCGCGGGCCTTGGTATCTTCGCGCTTGTCGTGCTCTTTCTTGCCCTTCACCAGGCCGATCTCGACCTTGACCCAGCACTGTTTCCAGTAGAGGGCGAGGGGAACTATGGTGTAGCCCTGACGGGCGATCAGGCTTTCGAGCTTGTCGAGTTCACGACGGCTCAGCAGCAGTTTGCGGGTGCGGGTCGGGTCACATACCACATGGCTGGAGGCCGCTTGCAGTGGCAGGAAGCTGGAGCCGAACAGATAGGCCTCGCCATCGCGGAAGATGACATAGGCTTCACTGATGTTGGCCTTGCCCGCCCGCAGGGATTTGACTTCCCACCCTTGCAGGGACAGACCCGCTTCGATCTTCTCTTCGATGAAGTATTCGTGGCGCGCGGTTCTGTTGAGTGCAATGGTGCTGGACCCGGCTTTGTTTTTACTGTTTTTTTTGCTCATGACGGGCGATTTCCGGCAATGACTAGGAGGCTCGTATTATACGTAGGCAGGGACGGCTGTAAAACGCGCAGCAGGTCAAGTGGTGGCTTTCTGAGCGGTTTGGCTGAGGTTTTACCTCCACAACCCTAAACATGGTGATAAAATCGCGCCGATTGGATGAGGAAAAGCCATGCCCCGAATTACGCGCAGTGCCCTGGTGATGTTCAGTGCAGAACAGATGTTCAAGTTGGTTAACGATGTGGATGCCTACCCGCAGTTTTTGCCCGGCTGTGTCGGCAGCCGTGTCCACGAGGCTGGCGATGACTACATGATGGCGTCGGTCGATGTGGCCAAGGCGGGGATTGCCAAGACCTTTACTACCCGCAATCAGCTGGATGTGAACCGCCAGATCAGGATGGAACTGGTGGATGGCCCGTTCCGCAAGCTGGCGGGCTGGTGGACCTTTACCCCGCTCGATGTCGACGCCTGCAAGGTGGAGTTTGATCTCGATTTCGAGTTTACCTCCAAGCTTATCGAGGTGGCATTTGGTCAGGTGTTCCGCGATCTGGTGAGCTCCATGGTCTCCGCCTTCTCCAACCGGGCGAAGGAGGTCTACGGTGTCTGACCAGCTCAACATCGAGGTTGTCTATGCCTTGCCGCAGCAGCAGACGGTGATTGCCCTGCGGGTGGCGCCCGAGACCTGCGTGCTGGCGGCCATCGAGCAGTCCGGCATCGTACAAAAACACCCCGAGATCGATCTGGCGGTCAACAAGTTCGGTATCTACAGCCGCCCGGTGAAAGGGAGCGAGCCGCTGCACGACGGCGATCGTATCGAGATCTACCGCCCGCTCATCGCCGATCCCCGCGAGATGCGCAAAAAGCGGGCCGAGAAGGCCAAAGAGGAGGGGAGAGCCGATAGCGTGACCGGTGGTCGCCCCGATGTGCATCGCAAGCACCGCGAGTAGCGCTCAGTTTTTTCTTGCAGAAAAAAGGCGCCGAGGCGCCTTTTTTTGATCCCGTTAGCCGGTGAGCTTGCCGAGGGGATATCAAGAGAGGGCTGCTTCTGCCACACCCAGTCGTGCACGGGCCCAGGCGGCCAGCAGCTCTACCCCGCTTTGCATCACCCGCTCATCGAAATCGAATTCGTTGTGATGGTGCGGCGCCGCCAGATCGGCCCCCAGGATGAGGTAAGCCGCTTCGCCCCCCTGCTTTTGCACCCGCTCCATCAGAAAACCGGCATCTTCGCTGGCGCCAAAGCGGCGAGTCTGGATAGTGGCGAGCCCCTGCTTGCGGGCCAGCGCCGCCAGCTCGGCTTGCAGCGCCGGGCTGTTGTCGAGGGCAATGGCCTCACCCTGCTTGATGATGCGATAGGTGACACCGTGGGCGAGGGCGGTACCTTCGACGATGCGCTGTACCTGACTGAACATGTAGTCGTTGAGCGCGCTGTCGGCGCCGCGGGTCTCACCGCGCAGCTCGGCATGATCGGGGATGACGTTGCGGCCGCTGCCAGCGTGAAGCTGGCCGACGTTGATGCGGGTCATGCCGTCGCGGTGGCGGGGAATGCCGAGCATGGCGGTGGTGGCCATGCAGGCGGCTGCCAGCGCATTGCTGCCGGCGTTGGGTTCGAGTCCCGCGTGGGCGGCGGTGCCCATAAAGTGGACGTCGAACTTGGTGGAGCAGAGAAACTCGGTGGGGTTGATCACCAGCTCGCCGCTGCCAGCGTGAATGCCGATATGGAGCGAGAGCAGGGCATCCACGTCATCGAGTGCGCCACCGGCAGCCAGCGCCTTGCCACCACGGCACCCCTCTTCGGCGGGTTGGAAGAAGAGCTTGATGCGACCGCACAGCTGCTCCTTGATCGCCATCAGCTGGCTGGCCAGCCCCATGCCGATGGCGGTGTGGCCATCGTGGGCGCAGGCATGCATCCACCCCTTGTTGTGGGAGGCAAAACCCTCCTGCTGCGGCTGGTGTTGTTCGGCGTCGGACTCTTCCACCTCCACCGCGTCGATATCGAAGCGAAAGGCCAGGGTCGGACCGGGACGGCCGGTATCCAGCTCACCCATCAGGCCAGTGACATCGCCGATCCGCTCCAGCCAATCGGGATGGGCTCCCTGACGACGGGCGCGAGCCTTCTCGGCCGCCACATCCACATCACGGCCCATCATCAGATTGCTGGCCAGCAGTTTGTCACCGAGCACAATGCGATAACCGAGTTCGCTCAGGTGGTGGGCAATCAGGCTGGTGGTGCGAAACTCTTTCCAGGCGGCTTCCGGCAGGCGGTGCAGGTCGCGGCGCCACAGGATCAGGTGCTCAATGGTCATCTTGGCTTCCTTGGTGATTCGATTTGTCGGCTATTGTGCCTTTTTTCCCGGCTGACCACACGGGGCCCGCAGCTGGTCGGGGGAGCTGTGAGTGCAAGTGGTGGCTGTTCGGGCCGTGAATAGTGGTGAGCGCCCATAAAAAACGCCTCCACAAGGGAGGCGTTATCGATAGCTGGTTATCAGGCCGCGTGATGGTAAGCGGAGGCTTCAAACAGCTTCTTGTTGGCCACCAGATCGATGGGGTCAAAATCATCGACGTTGATGGTGCGCAGGCGACTTACCTCGGCGCGGCGCAGCAGCTCCGCTTCGCTCTGGGTCAGTACGCCAGCGGCCAGGCCAATGTCGGCCACCTTGTCCAGCGCCATGAAGGGACGCTTGATACCATCGCTCTTGCAGACTTTCTCGAACAGCGGCTCGGCGGCCAGTACGTCATCGAGCGCCTGCTCCAGCAGACCGAAGGGGTTGCCCTCTTCGCGAGTCAGGTATTGGCCCTTGGCCAGGCGGCTGCGGGTCTCGCTCGGGGTTTGCAGCAGACGGGCAACCTGTTGGTCCAGCTTGTCGCACGGACGGTTCAGGTCACGGCCCAGCGGCAGCACCACGGCACGCAGGGCAAGGCCAATCCAGCGGTTCGGGAAGTTGCGCAGCAGCTCGTCGATCGCCTCTTGTGCCTTGAACATGGCATCTTGCAGTGCCCAGTGCAGCAGCGGCAGATCGGCCTGCTGGCGTCCCTCGTCCTGATAGAGCTTGAGGGCGCTGGAGGCGAGATAGAGCTGGCTCAGCACGTCGCCAAGACGGGCGGAGACCCGCTCCTTGCGCTTGAGCTCGCCCCCTAGGGTGCCCATCGCCATGTCTGACAGGAACGCCAGGTTGGCCGAGAGGCGGGAGAGCTGCTGGTAGTAGCCCTTGGTCTGATCCTTGTAAGGGGCCGCGGCAAAGCGGGCGCCGGTGATACCGAGCCAGAAGCTTCGTACCAGGTTGCTGATGGCAAAGCCGACGTGGCTGAATACTGCCTTGTCGAAATCCTTCAGCGCCTGCTCCTTGTCGGGGTGGCTGGCGGCCAGCATCTCCGGCAGTACATACGGGTGGCAGCGGATAGCGCCCTGACCGTAGATGATCATGCTGCGGGTCAGGATGTTGGCCCCTTCTACCGTAACGGCGATGGGCGCACCCTGATAGCCACGGGCCAGATAGTTGTTGGGACCCATGCAGATGGCCTTGCCGCCGTGGATGTCCATGGCATCGATGATGCACTTCTGGGCTCGGTCGGTGAGGTGGTATTTGACGATGGCGGAGATGACCGAGGGCTTCTCGCCAAGGTCGATACCGGTCACGGTCAGGTTGGCTGCGGCGCCCATGATGTAGGCATTGCCACCGATGCGGGCCAGCGGCTCTTCAATCCCTTCCATCTTGCCGATGGGCAGCTTGAACTGGCGACGGATGCGGCTATATGCGCCGCTCGCCAGGGCCAGCATCTTGACGCCGCCGGTGCTGTTGGAGGGCAAGGTGATGCCGCGACCGACCGACAGACACTCGACCAGCATGCGCCAGCCCTGACCGGCCATGGCCGGGCCACCGATGATGAAATCGAGCGGGACGAATACATCCTTACCCTGGGTCGGGCCGTTCTGGAACGGCACGTTGAGCGGGAAGTGGCGACGGCCAATGCCGACCCCCTTGATGTGAGTGGGGATCAGCGCGCAGGTGATGCCGAGCTCTTCCTCTTCACCCAGCAGGTGCTCGGGGTCACGCAGTTTGAAGGCCAGACCCAGCACGGTAGCAATGGGGGCGAGCGTGATGTAGCGCTTGTTCCAAGTGAGGCGCATACCGAGCACCTCTTTTCCTTCCCACTCGCCTTTGCAGACGATACCGAAGTCGGGGATGGAGCCGGCGTCAGAACCCGCTTCCGGGCTGGTCAGGGCGAAGCAGGGGATCTCTTTACCGACCGCCAGGCGGGGCAGGTAGTAATCCTTCTGCTCGTCAGTGCCATAGTGTTGCAGCAGTTCGCCCGGGCCCAGCGAGTTGGGTACGCCAACGGTGGAGGCGAGCACGGCGCTGGCACCGCACAGCTTTTGCAGGACACAGGACTGGGCGTAGGCCGAGAACTCCAGACCGCCATATTTCTTCTTGATGATCATGGCGAAGAACTTGTTGTCCTTCAGGTATTGCCACACCTCGGGGGAGAGATCCGCGCGCTCGTGGGTCACTTCCCAGTCGCTCACCATGCGGCACACTTCCTCGACCGGACCATCCATAAAGGCCTGCTCTTCGGCAGAGAGGGTGCTGACCGGGATGGCGTGCAGCTTTTTCCAGTCCGGGTTGCCCGCGAACAGATCGGCTTCCCACCAGGTGGTGCCCGCTTCAATCGCCTCTTTCTCGGTGCGGGACATCTCCGGCATGATCGATTTGTAGATCTTGAACAGCGGCTTGGTTATTTGATTGCGGCGAAATTCCACCAGATTGAGCGGGATGGCGATCACTGCGAACAGCGCCCATACCAGCAAGGGCACATGACCATAGATGGCGCCAAGCACCAGGGCGGCGCCGGTGACCAGGGTGGAGATGAACAGGGATGCCCGGCGATAGGCCAGGGCTCCGATAACCAGGATCACCCCGAGCAGAGTGAGGGTCGTCGTCATTGCTTGCTCCTTGCGTGTATAAATGTGCCAACGTGGTGTAACTCATCCAGAGGTCTGACCTGTTGGATATGGCCCCTGTTGTAATTCATACGCACAAAGTTATCAAGCTGTTTACATCTTCATTACCTTCTCTCTGTGATCCCCATAACGCTCACGCGCCGCCAGCGCTGTGGCTCGTAGGGGGGGGGCGACTGTGCGATTCGCTTGTGCGAGAATAGCCGCGATCTACACGCACACTAAAAACAGTGGAAGAGACATCATGTACCAAGAATTGATCCGCAATGAACTGACCGAAGCAGCCAGCGTGCTGCAGGCCTTCCAGGCTGATGAGCAGAACCTGAAAAACATCGAAGCGGCCGCCAAACTGCTGGCTGACTCTTTCAAGGAAGAGGGCAAGGTGCTCTCTTGTGGCAACGGTGGTTCCCACTGTGACGCCATGCACTTCGCCGAAGAGCTGACCGGTCGTTACCGCGAGAACCGCCCGGGTTATGCCGGTATCGCCATCTCCGATCCGAGCCACCTCTCCTGCGTCTCCAACGACTTTGGCTATGACTATGTCTTCTCCCGTTACGTAGAAGCGGTTGGCCGTCGTGGCGACGTGCTGCTTGGCATCTCCACCAGCGGCAACTCCGGCAATATCCTGAAAGCCATCGAGGCAGCCCGCGCCAAAGGGATGAAAGTGATCGCCCTGACCGGCAAGGATGGTGGCAAGATGGCGGGTCTGGCGGATGTCGAGATCCGGGTTCCGCACTTTGGCTATGCCGACCGTATTCAGGAAGTGCACATCAAGGTGATCCACATCCTGATCCAGCTGGTCGAAAAAGAGATGGCCAAGTAATCAGGCCATCGTCACCAGACAAAGGCAACGCCGGTAGCATGGTTCGCCATCGGCCGGTTGTTGCCAGTCACAGGGGAAGGAATTGCGCCTTCCCCTGCTGTCTGTCGAACCAGCGTGCTGGTCGAACATGACACAAGCCAAATCATGAAAGGAGTCTGCCGGATATGTGCGAACTGCTCGGCATGAGTGCCAATGTGCCGACCGATATCTGCTTCAGCTTTACCGGGTTGATGCTGCGCGGCGGCAAGACCGGGCCCCACAAGGATGGCTGGGGGATCACATTCTACGAGGGGAAGGGCTTTCGCACCTTCAAGGATCCCGAGCCCAGCGCCCAATCTCCCATCGCCAGACTGGTACAGGCGCTGCCCATCAAGAGCTGCGCCGTGGTCAGCCACATTCGGCAGGCCAACCGTGGCTGCGTGTCACTGGAAAATACCCACCCCTTTACCCGTGAGCTGTGGGGCCATTACTGGACCTTCGCCCACAACGGTCAGCTGACCAGCTACAAGAAGCTGCCAACCGGCCGCCACCGTCCGGTGGGGGATACCGACAGCGAGCACGCCTTCTGCTGGCTGCTCGATCGGCTGGAGCAGAAATATCCCAAGCGTCCGGCCAACTTTCCCGCCATGTTTCGCTATCTCGCCACCTTGTGTGACGAGCTGAGAACGTTCGGGGTGTTCAACATGCTGCTCTCGGACGGGGAGTATGTGATGAGCTACTGCAGCAACAACCTGCACTGGCTGACCCGCTGTGCGCCGTTTGGCGAGGCGAGCCTGCTGGATGAGGAGGTGGTGATCGACTTTCAAAGCGAGACCACCCCCAACGATGTGGTGACCCTGATCACCACCCGTCCGCTGACCGGCAATGAGAATTGGGTCAAAATGGCGCCCGGCGAATTCAATCTGTTTCGCATGGGGGAGCGGGTGGCGACCAACCAGGTCGCGCTTGAGCAAGATAAAAAAATACCAGGGTAGATACCTACCCTGGTTCTTCGCAGCAGCCATAAAAGGCAAAAGGGATGAGAGGTGTTGCTGAGCATCATCACTCTGACGGCATTGAGTGTTGATCGATTGTTAATTTGTGGCAATCAAGTTGTTGTCTTGACGGGCGTTTCAGCATCGCTATTTCGATACTGATCACATTTTTTGCCACTTTATTCCCTGAGCCATCCAATCGGGTGCTTCATCACTGCCTGGTCGTGAGCCACGACATCGAAAACTATCTATAGTATGGTCTGTTTGAATACCGTTTTGGAGGAGCCTCGCATGGAGTGGGTGGATCGCAAGGTGTTGCAGCAGCTGGCAGAGGATATCGGTCCGGATATGCTGCCCGTGGTCATCGCAGTCTTTATTGAAGAGGTGGGCGAGCAGCTGAGTCAGCTCAGGCCCCTCTATGAGCAGGGGGAGTGGGAGGCGCTGGCTCGGGTGGCGCACAGCATGAAATCATCCTGTGGCAGCTACGGCGCCATGCCGAGCTATCAGCAGGTGATGGCGCTGGAGATGGCCAGCAAGCAGGCCGATGTGGCCGAGGCTGAGCGCCAGTTGCAACTGCTGGAGGCCTCCTTGCCTCAGGTGCTCGCGTTTCTTGCCGATTATCAGTAACGGCGCCATGCAGGGATGCCGGAGCGCCGTGGCCGTTGCCTAACGCTGGTTGAGCAGTTGCTGGATGATCCGGTCCAGCGCCAGTTTCAGCTTCAACCGATCGTGCCGATGGGGCAGCTCAAGCTCGCCCAGCTCGGCTTCGATCACTCGCCCTTGCCAGTCCCCCGCATCACTCGCGCCCTGTGGGGCCAGGATGGCATCCAGCCGACCCTGACCGACCCGGGACTCCAGCCAGCGACACTGACTCATCAGATCCAGCTGACTGGCAGGGCCGTTCTCCGCCACCAGATTGCAAACGAAAACCAGCATGGCGCTGCTCTCGTTGATGGCCTGGGCGATCTCGGCCAGCAGCAGTGGCGGCATGATGGAGGTGAGAAAACTGCCCGGCCCCAGAATGATCATGTCCGCCTGTTGCAGTGCCAGCACAGCTTCCCGGGTCGCTTGCACCTCCGGCATCAGGCCGAGGGAGAGGGGCGGTGTTGCCAGTTGATCGATGGATACCTCTCCCAGGATCTGGGTGCCACACTCCATATGGGCGCAGAGATCGGTGGGAAATTCAGACATGGGTAGCAATTGTGACTCGATTTTGAGCATGTCACTGATCAGCTTGATAGCATCAAGAGGACGGACACAGAGATTATCGAGCGCCAGCAGCATCAGGTTGCCAAGGTTGTGGCCCGCCAGCTCGCCTTTGCCGGCGAAGCGGTATTCGAACAACAGGCTGCCGATACTGGGATCGGTCACCAGCTGGTTCAGGCAGTTGCGCAGATCGCCCCAGGCGATGCACTCCTGACTCTTGCGCAGGCGTCCAGTCGAGCCGCCATCATCTGTGGTGGTGACGATGCCGGTGAGCCGTTGACCGAGAAACGAGAGGGACGAAAGCACTCGTCCCATGCCATGGCCACCACCGATGGCAACGACCCGATCGAAGTCATTGATGTTTTTTTGCCACATATGGGCGTCCTGTCATTGGTCTCAGTTGACCGCTATGTTAGCAAGCGAAGCGAGATAATTGTTTGATAAAGGTATGATTTTTGCTTGAGGCTGCCATTCGATAAAACAAGGAGATGGTGTTGAAATTTCTGACCGTTCACTCCCTCGCCCAGGATTCATCGCTGGCGGCCCAAGATATCTGCGCGCAGCTGCGCCACCATGCCGATCAGGCCCCCTCCCTGCTGTTACTCTATTTTACCCAAGCCCATGAGGGGGCGATACTGCGCGACGCGCTCAAACGCCAGTTCCCGACGACCCGCCTGCTTGGGTGCAGCTCTTGCGGTGGTGTCATGACCGAGATGGGACACCACGCCCGAGACGGATATGGGCTGGCCGTTGCTGCTCTGTACGATGAGAAAGGGGCATTCGGGGTAGCCGGTGCCAGCGGTGACGGGGTGGATGTGCGGCAGTTGCTGCGCCGAGCCATGAGCGACTGTGGTCGGCCGGGCGAGCTGCCCCAGTTGATCCTGTTTCATGCCAGTCCCGGCAAGGAAGAGGGGCTGCTGGCCGGTATCGAGGCCGAACTCGGTGCCTCGGTGCCGGTGGTCGGTGGATCCGCGGCTGATAGTAGCGTCAGCGGTGACTGGCAGCTCTGCTGGGATGAGGCGGTGGCTCAGGATGGCATCGGTCTGGCGGTGCTCTATCCCGATTGCCAGCTCGCTTTTCAGTTTCACTCCGGTTATGTGCCTGCCGAATTCAGCGGCGAGATCACCGCCTGCAGCGGGCGGGAGGTACTCACCATCGATCACCAGCCTGCCGCCGAGGTCTATGCCCGCTGGTGCGGGCGCGAGCAGCCCTGGCCGGTAGGGGCGATTTTGCGGGAGACCACGCTCACCCCGCTGGCTCGTCAGGTGGGAGCACTGGATGGCATTCCTTACTACAAACTCTCCCATCCTGAAGCGGTGACCGAACAGGGCGGGCTGCGGCTCTTTACCGATGTGGTGCAAGGGGAGCGTCTGCTGTTGATGTACAGCAGTCAGGAAGGGTTGCTGCAGCGCAGCCTCAATGCCATGCGTATCGAGCCAGGGTATGGGGTCGACGTGGAATTGCAGCCCATCGGCGCGCTCATCATCTTTTGTGCTGGTTGCCGTTTGGCGCTAGGTGATATGTTGTGCCAATTTGTCGAGCAGAGCCAGGCTCGCCTCGGCAAGATCCCCTTTATCACCCCCTTTACCTTCGGCGAGCAGGGGCGGCTGCCCAATGGCGAGCTGGCCCACGGCAACCTGATGGTATCGAGCGTGATTTTCCTGACCCGTTGAGTCGGCAGAACATAACAGAGCAGGCAACAAGATGATTGGCAACAGTGAACTGGAAGCCCTCGGCGACAAATTGCAGACCACGCTGGTCGACCTTATGCGTTGCCGCGAGCGCGAGGCCAAGTATCGCCACGAGTCTCAGACTCTGCTGGGGGGCGTTGCCACCCTCGCCGATGCCAAGACGCTGGAGCAGGTGCTGGAGAGCCTTATCCAGGTGCTTAAACCCTTTATCGGCTTTGAGCACGCGGATGTAGTGGCCTGGGAAGGGGAGCAGGGGAGTACCCACCTCAGTACCGAGCCAATGCTATCAGCCCGCAGCTGGCGCATGACCCCGGCATTTGCCCGCGCCATCTCGGGTGAAACCTTGGTGATTTACGATCCCGCCCAGCTGCCTGAGCTTGCGCCGCTGGCGAGCGAGCCGGGCTGGGCCAGCGTGATGCTGACCGGGCTGCAGGCCCCCGGCTTTACCGCTACCCTCATCTGCCGCCACGCTCGGGCGGGCACCTTCGATCTCACCAGCAAGGCCGCCATGGAGCGTTGCCGCCCGCTTATCGCCCAGGCGCTGGTCAACATCACCTATCGGGCCCGGTTGCAGGAGCAGGTCGCGGTAAAAACCGAAGCGCTGCAGGCCAGCGAACGCCGTTTTCGCAGCTTCGCCGCCATGGCTTCAGACTGGTTCTGGGAGACAGATGCCGAGCATCGCCTTAGTTACGCCTCAGAGCCGGGTTATCTGGATGAGATGACCCCGCAGGCGACCCGGCCGACCCTCTATGACTACGTCTGCAACAAGCAGAGCTGCGATGCCCAGAAATACCTGCAGCTTTTGGAGCTGCGCCAGCCGGTGCGAGGGGTGCGGATGCAGGTTGCGCTGCAACACGGCCCCTGCTGGATGGAGGTGAGCGCCGAGCCCTGCTTTGACCATGATGGCCTGTTTATTGGTTATCGCGGCACTGCCCGGGATATCAGCAACCAGATCCGTAGGGAAGAGGAGCTGGCGCGGGCACGGGATGAGGCTGAAGCGGCCAACCGTGCCAAGTCCCAGTTTCTGGCCATGATGACCCACGAGATCCGCTCGCCCATGAATGCGGTGTTGGGGATACTCGATCTGGTGCAGCATGCCGAGCTGGCGCCGGAGCAACAGAGCCTGCTGCGCCATGCCACCCACTCGGCCAGATTGCTGCAAACCATTATCGACGACGTGCTCGATTTTTCGAAAATCGAGTCGCAAACCCTGGTGTTTCACTGCGAGACCCTGCAACCCGTCCAGCTTTGCCAATCTCTGGTCGAGCCGCTGCAAGCTCGCGCGACCGCCAAGGGGATCGCGCTGGTTTATCGGGTCGATGAGTCTGTGCCCCGGGAGTTACAGGGGGATCCGATGCGTCTGTCGCAGGTGATGGGCAATCTGCTGGACAACGCCCTCAAATTTACCGAGCAGGGGCAGGTGACACTGCACCTGGGTTGGCAGGATGAGAAGCTGCTGATCTCGGTCTCCGACACCGGGATCGGGATCGCTGATGCGGATCAGGCGCTGCTGTTTGAACCCTTCTCCCAGGTCGACAACTCGGCCACCCGGCGTTTTTCTGGTACCGGCCTGGGTCTTGCCATCAGCAAGCGTCTGGTGACGCTTATGGGGGGAGAGATCCACCTGAAGAGTGAGCCGGGCAAGGGAAGCTGTTTCTGGTTCGAGCTGCCCGGTATGGCGCTGCCTTGTCATAGCCAGCCGCAGCGGGAGGAGGGGGCTTCGGCACTGCTGCCACTGGATGTGCTGGTGGTGGAGGACAGCCCGGTAAATCAGCTGGTGGTATCGCTGATGCTGCAAAAACTGGTGGGCAAGGTACGGCTGGCTGCCAATGGTCTGGAGGCGCTGGCGCAGGTGGATGAGCAGCTCCCGGATCTGATCCTGATGGATATGCGGATGCCCCTGATGGACGGACTGGAAGCGACCCGACGCTTGCGTGAGTTGGGATGTACTATGCCTATCGTCGCCCTGACGGCCAATGCGATGGCGGAGGACAAGGCCTGCTGCCTGGTGCAGGGGATGGATGACTTTCTCGCCAAGCCCATCACCTTGTCACGGCTGAGAGAGTGTTTGCAGCGTCACTTTGGTCAGCGGTTGCCGACGCGCGGATAAAAAAAATGGTCAACTTTGTGGGTTGACCAGTTCTTCAGCAAATACTGAAGAGAGCACGGGATAAATCGGGTTGTACAAATCTATATGAAAAATCTGTGCCAACTTTTTTAGACTCTTTTGTGTTCAATTTTGGCCGTTTAGCGCAGCGGCTCTCTCTTGTTATGGCGTTTTGCGTTCCTACTTACTCGCAAAATGCGAATTTCACATTTTCATTATTGGAATAATTGCATTTTGCAACGCTGTTTTTGTCATTGTGAAATCAGGCGATGCAGAAATTTACGGGCCGCTTCGCTGTTTTGTTTGGCAATCAGCATCTGCTTTTCGTAAATCGGCATCGGCAATATCTCGAGCCAGCGTTGGCAGAGCCAGGCGGCATCTTCAAAGCGCTTGTCCGGATAGAGCTCATCAAGCTCCGGATACTGCTCGAACACTTCCCGCAGGCGATTGACCAGCAGCTTGTCGTTGAAATCTGAGTGGGTGCTCGGCCAGTTGGGCAGCATCTCCACCTTGGCCCGGCGCAGGCCCATCTCGTCTGTTTCCATCTCGTGGATACAGAAGCGCTCCAGTCCCAGCACCGTCACACCCAGCAGGCCATCATTGAGGGTGTAGAAGTCTGTCACCTTGACACGGGTGCCCACCGGCAGAATGCGGCCAGATTGTCCCGAGGTGGTCGACTCTTCCATCACGATGCCAAAGCCCTGATCGTTGATGAATGACTCCTTGAGCATCTGCAGGTGGCGTGGCTCGAACAGACGCAGAGGAAGCTTGCCGCCCGGCAGTATGTGGGAAGGCAAGGGGAACAGTGCCAAAGGTTGTAGTTTCATGTTCCATCCTCCATTGAGTAGTTGCTGAATATGACAATGCAGCGACTGTGCCAGAGAATGAAAAAAGCCACCGGAGGGTGGCTTTTCGGGCGGTTGAGGGCGCTTAGTTGCGCTGCTCCAGATACATGACAGCCGCTTCCACGCGGCTTTGCGCCTCGAGTTTCTTCAGCAGGCTCTTCACGTGAACCTTGACCGTTCCCTCGGAGATATGGAGTACCGAGGCGACCTGTTTGTTGGAGAGGCCTTTTGCAATTTCGCGCAGGATTTGCATTTCGCGACGCGTTAAGCTTTCCAGCTTCTGCTGCAGGTGATCCAGCTCGTAGATGTTTTCGAGATAGGGGCGCAGCGGTTCGCTCAGGATCTGCTTGCCGGTCATCACGTCGGCCAGCTGGGCCAGCAGCAGATCAGGCTCGGTATCCTTGAGCAGGTAGCCGTCGGCACCGGCCTTGAGCAAAGCCACCACATCCTGACGGGCATCGGAGACGGTGAGGATCACTACCCGGGAGGTGATCTCCTCGGCGCGCAGCGCCTTGAGGGTATCGAGGCCGGAGAGCCCCTTCATATTGAGGTCGAGCAGGATCAGGTCCGGCTCTGACTCTTTGGCCAGCGCCACGGCATCTGTGCCGTTGGAGGCTTCACCGGTCACCTCCATGTTCTCTTCCAGAGCCAGCAGCTGCACAATCCCTTTGCGCATGAGGGGATGGTCATCTACGACCAGAACTGTGTATTTCATCTCGTCCATCAGGCGTCTCTCGTTAGACTGGTGGGAAAGGTCAGATGCACGCAGGTGCCTTGTGGTTGCTGCTCGTTGATGGTCAGCAGACCGTGCAGTTTGCTGGCGCGCTCGTTCATGATGCTCAACCCGTAATGGTTGATCGCCGAGCTGGCGAGTCCGATCCCGACACCGTCATCTGAAATCTGAACCTCAATGTTACCACTGGCGAGGGTCTCACAGCTAACATCAATCACTTGCGCGTTGGCATGTTTGATGGCATTGAGCACTGCCTCACGGATCAACTGCAAAATGTGGATATGCTGGCCCGCCTCCAGGTCGTTGTCGGCCAGCCCGTAATGGAACCGGATTTCGGCCTGGGTTTGAGGTTGCAGTTGATCAAGCATGACGCGGATCGCTTCCCCCAGATTGGCATCGCCAATGGTGAGACGGAAGGTGCCGAGCAGTTCGCGCAACTGGGTATAGGCATTGCTAAGCCCCTCGTCGATCTGCTGCATCGCCTCCTGCGCCTTGTCATGCTGCCCCTTGGCGTAAGAGCGCTTGAGCAGGGTGGACTGGATCTTGAGATAGGAGAGGGCCTGCGCCAGCGAGTCGTGCAGCTCGCGGGCGATCACCGCCCGCTCCTCCATCAGCAGCAGTCGCTGCTGTTGCAGCAGGGTCTGGTCTTTGTGCAGCACCTGAGCCAGCAGCATGGTGAAGTTTTTAATCAACCGCTCATCGATGGGGTGTTGGCTGATGATGTCGAGGCGGCCGAACTCCTGCTCATCCATCTGCAGATAAAAGCTGGCCACCGCATCGAGATCGCCGGGCCAGCCGGTGCGCCCAGAGATGTAGACCGGCATGGCGTTGTGCTCGAAGCGGGTCAGCCGGATATGGTCGATATGCTGGTGGGCGGCAGCGCGGTCCAGCAGTTTGATGAGGGTACGGGTACTGAGCGGGGCAGCATGCAGCTTCTGGGCGGTCGAGTAGAGAAACGAGAGGGTGTCGTTGGCCTGCTGCAGCTTGGCGGTTTTCTCTTCCACCTTGTTTTCCAGCTCCCGATAGAGCTTACCCAGCTCGTCGGCCATGGTGACGAAGGCGCGCGACAGCTCCCCCAGCTCATTTTCGCCGTGGGCGGGCAGCTTAAGATCGAAATCCTGCCGCTGGATCTGGCGGGCGCAGTAGACCAGCTGGTTGAGGGGGGCGACCACCTGCTGGCGAGTGAAGCGCACCGTGAACCAGGCGATGGTGATGATGGCCAGCAGCCCGAGCCCCTCCGCCAGGGCCAGCATCCGCACCTTGAATTCCACGTGGTACTGCATCTGATTGACGAAATTGTCGATGGCTGCCACAAACTGCTCGGTGTTATCGGTGTACCGTCTGGGAGTGCGATCCTCGATGTGTTGGCGCATCACCTGCCACTGGCCGAGCACCTCGCCATAGGTGCGACGCAGGGAGGCGGGCGTGATCCAGCGCTGGGTCTCCTGCAGCTCTTCGGCGTGCAGGGTCTCTTCAAACTGGGAGAGGCGCCCCAGCACGCTGTCGCCCCGCTCGATTTCGTAGGCCATCCGGTAGGCTTGCATCCGCAGCGAACCGGAGAGGTTGATCGCCTTGGCATCGGGTACCGAGTAGAAGAGGGTGACCATGGCGACCAGCGCGATCAGGCTGGCCATGAAGAGGATCAACACCATGGCGCGGCCAATGGCACTGCTGACCGAATGGACCCTGAACCGTTTTCCCATACTGATGCGCACCTCTGAATAGTGATAAGGACCCCGCAAGATGCGTGGGAGTGTACTCCAACTTGTGTTAGCATCGAAAAACTAGATGAACTCCGAGCGGTTTTGCCTAAGTCCTAGCGATAGGGGGAAACCAGCCGTCAGCCGACGTTCGAGCTGTAAGGGTCAGGAAAGAAATGCCCTGGCCTCCCGTATTTGGAAAGGTGTTTATGTTGCCACTTGAAGATGGTTTTTCCCGTCGTTTTTACTATTTGCGTCTGTCAGTGACCGATGTGTGCAATTTCCGTTGCACCTATTGCTTGCCTGACGGTTATCGCCCCCCAGAAGGTCACAAAGCGGGGCGTCAACCCTTTCTCTCGATTGACGAGATCCGCCGCGTGGTCAGCGGTTTTGCCGCCATGGGTACCCGCAAGGTGCGCATCACGGGGGGCGAGCCCTCCCTGCGCCGCGATTTCACCGAGATCGTCAAGGTGATTGCCACCACCCCGGGCATCGAGAAGGTCGCCATGACCACCAACGGCTATCGCCTCAAGGAGCGGGCTCAGGAGTGGTTTGATGCAGGACTCAACGCGCTGAATGTCAGTGTCGACAGTCTCGACCCGCGCCAGTTTCACCAGATCACCGGCGAGAACAAGCTGGCCGAAGTGATGGAGGGGATCGAAGCAGCACTGGCCGCCGGTTTCAAATCGGTGAAGATCAATGCGGTGCTGCTCAAGGGGCTCAACGACTACCAGCTCGATGCCTTTCTGGGCTGGATCAGGCACAAGCCTATCGAGCTGCGCTTTATCGAGCTGATGCAGACCGGCGAGATGGATACCCTGTTTCGTGACCACCATGTCAGCGGCGAACAGATCAAACAGCGCTTGCTGGAGAGCGGTTGGGTGCAGCAGTTGCGGGGCACGGATGACGGTCCAGCGCAGGTCTTTATGCACCCCGATTCGCAAGGTGGGGTGGGGCTCATCATGCCCTATAGCAAGGATTTCTGTGCCGGTTGCAACCGGCTGCGGGTCTCCTCGCTGGGGAAGCTGCATCTGTGCCTGTTTGGCGACAACGGTATCGACCTGCGGGATCTGCTCGGTGCAGATGGGCAATCTGATGAGCTGCAACAGCGCATTCGCGCGGCACTGGCGGGCAAGAGTGCCACCCATCGTCTCCATGAGGGCAATGCCGGCATCACCCCTCATCTCGCCTCGATCGGCGGATAACCGCAAAAATCGCCAACGATTAAATAGCAATCCTCACATGGAGGTATTTTAACCGACACCTCCATTTTTATTGCGCTGCAAGGCTTTGATCTGGCGCAAGAATCCCCCCTGTTTATCTCTCTGGTGGTATATCCCTTACCTTGTCAGGGCCGCAATATACACCCACTCTTATAATTGGTATCAAGAATGCCAATCATGGACTCGCACTGTCCCCTTTTTCACCAGAACAGGAGTCAACATGCCGGATGAGATCGATCTTGCCCGCCGCGGCCTGTTCCGGGGGCGGCTGAGAACTGCCGAACCGCCGGTGCAGTTGCCCTGGTCAGTCAACTGGTCGGCATTTGTCGCCGACTGCACCCGCTGCGGGGACTGTCTGGCGGCCTGTCCGGAGCAGATCCTGGTGAATGGCGAGGGCGGTTTTCCGGTGGTCGATTTCCAGCGTGGCGAATGCACCTTCTGCACCGAGTGCGCCACGGTCTGCACGGCGCCTGTGTTTCGCCCGACCAGCGAGTCCCCCTGGCACTACAAGGCCCATATCGAGGCCAACTGTCTGGCCAATGGTCAGGTGTTCTGCCAGCGCTGTCAGGACAGCTGCGAGCCCAATGCCATTCGTTTTATTCCGGTGCTGGGGCGTGTGCCCACCCCGACGGTCGAGCCGGATCGCTGTAATGGCTGCGGCGCCTGTGTGCAGGATTGTCCGGTTGGCAGCATCAAGGTCGACGGGCGAGCCGCCCCATCCGGTGGTGCGAGCCAGCCCACCCTCAAGCAGGAGTCAGAATGAGTCAGAAGCCGTGTGACACAGAAGCCACAATGGATCAGGAGTTCCATGTATCGAGTCTGGTGGTGCTGACCCAGCCCCCTTTGCGCCATCAGCTCGCCGAGCAGATTGGCGCCCTTGAAGGGGCCGAGATCCACGCCGTCAGTGACGAGGGCAAGCTGGTCGTGACCCTGGAAGGTCCGAGCCAGCGGCCGATCATGGCGGCCATTGATGCGATACAGGCGATGCCGGGCGTGCTCTCTGCCGCCCTGATTTACCACCAGTTCGATGAACTGGGCGGTCACTGAAAAGAGTGATGGGATGCCGGGCGTGCCCTCTGCCGCTGATGGCTGGCTCCCGTTCGACAGATTCGACAACTATTACGCGATAAGCAATGTGAGGATATGCCATGAAGCTGAGTCGACGCGACTTTATGAAGGCCAACGCGGTGGCAGCTGCCGCTGCCGTGGCCGGTGTCAGTGCCCCCACGCTGGCAGCCAATCTCATCACCAGTACCGACAAGACTGCCATCCATTGGGATAAGGCTCCCTGCCGCTTCTGCGGTACCGGCTGCTCCGTGCTGGTGGGCTCTCAGGATGGTCGGGTCGTGGCGACTCAGGGCGACCCCGATGCGCCGGTTAACCGTGGCCTCAACTGCATCAAGGGTTACTTCCTCTCCAAGATCATGTACGGCCAGGATCGTCTCACCCAGCCGATGCTGCGGATGAAGAACGGCCAGTTTGACAAGGATGGCGACTTCGCCCCCATCAGCTGGGATCAGGCGTTCGACATCATGGCCGAGAAGTTCAAGGCGACCCTGAAAGAGAAGGGGCCGACCGCCGTCGGCATGTTCGGCTCCGGCCAGTGGACCGTCTGGGAAGGTTACGCCGCCGCCAAGCTGATGAAGGCCGGTTTCCGCTCCAACAACATTGACCCCAATGCTCGTCACTGCATGGCCTCTGCGGTTGTCGGCTTCATGCGTACCTTCGGCATGGACGAACCGATGGGCTGCTACGACGATATCGAGCAGGCCGATGCGTTCGTGCTGTGGGGCTCCAACATGGCCGAGATGCACCCCATCCTCTGGTCGCGGATGTCCGATCGCCGCCTCTCCAACCCGGATGTGCAGGTGCACGTGCTCTCGACCTTCGAGCACCGCAGCTTCGAGCTGGCGGACAACGGCATGGTGTTCACCCCGCAGACCGATCTGGCGATCCTCAACTATGTCGCCAACTACATCATCCAGAACGACAAGGTGAACTGGGACTTCGTCAACAAGCACACCGTGTTCAAGAAGGGGGTCACCGACATCGGTTACGGCCTGCGCCCGACCGATCCGCTGCAGCAGAAAGCGAAGAACCCGGACAGCGGCGATGCCACTCCGATGACCTTCGAGGAGTTTGCCAAGTTCGTGGCGGATTACGATGTGGAGTCGGTCTCCAAGCTCTCCGGCGTCTCCAAAGAGAAGCTGGAAAAGCTGGCCAAGCTCTATGCCGACCCGGGCAAGAAGGTGGTCTCCTACTGGACCATGGGTTTCAACCAGCATACCCGTGGCGTCTGGGCCAACAACCTCTGCTACAACATCCACCTGCTGACCGGCAAGATCTCCGAGCCGGGTAATGGTCCTTTCTCCCTGACCGGTCAGCCCTCTGCCTGTGGCACCGCCCGTGAAGTGGGCACCTTTGCCCACCGTCTGCCTGCCGACATGGTGGTGACCGAGCCCAAACACCGCGCCATTGCCGAGCAGATCTGGAAACTGCCGGAGGGGACCATTCCCGACAAGGTGGGTTTCCACGCCGTGCTGCAGGATCGCATGCTCAAAGATGGCAAGCTCAACGCCTACTGGGTGATGTGTAACAACAACATGCAGGCCGGCCCCAACATGAATACCGATCGCCTGCCTGGCTATCGCGATCCGCGCAACTTCATCGTGGTCTCTGACCCTTACCCGACCGTCACTGCCCAGGCCGCTGACCTCATTCTGCCCACCGCCATGTGGGTGGAGAAAGAGGGGGCCTACGGCAACGCCGAGCGCCGCACCCAGTTCTGGCACCAGCAGGTGAAAGCGCCGGAAGGGGCCAAGTCCGACTTGTGGCAGCTGATGGAGTTCTCCAAGCGCTTCAAAGTCGAGGAAGTGTGGCCGGCTGAGCTGATTGCCAAGATGCCGGAAGTGAAGGGCAAAACCCTGTTCGATGTGCTCTATGCCAACGGTCAGGTCAACCAGTTCCCGAAAGAGCAGAGCAAAGGTCTGCTGAACGACGAAGCCGAGCACTTCGGGTTCTACGTCCAGAAGGGGTTGTTCGAGGAGTACGCCACCTTCGGTCGTGGCCACGGTCACGATCTGGCTCCGTTCGATCAGTACCACGAAGCCCGTGGTCTGCGTTGGCCTGTGGTAGATGGCAAAGAGACCCTGTGGCGCTATCGCGAAGGGTTCGACCCCTATGTGAAAGCGGGCGAGGGGGTGCGTTTTTATGGCAAGCCCGATGGCAAGGCGGTCATCTTCGCCCTGCCGTTCGAGCCCGCCGCCGAGTCGCCGGATAAAGAGTACGACCTGTGGCTCTCCACCGGCCGCGTGCTGGAGCACTGGCACACCGGCACCATGACCCGTCGGGTGCCCGAGCTTTATCGCGCCTTCCCGGATGCGGTGCTCTTCATGCACCCGGACGATGCCAAGGCCCGTGGCGTGCGTCGTGGCGAAGAGGTGATCGTCTCCTCCCGCCGTGGCGAGGTGAAGACCCGGGTCGAGACCCGTGGTCGCAACCGTCCGCCGAAAGGACTGGTCTTCATGCCCTTCTTTGATGCGAGCCAGCTGGTCAACAAGCTGACCCTGGACGCCACCGATCCGCTCTCGAAAGAGACCGATTACAAGAAGTGCGCCGTCAAGGTGATGAAGGCTTAAGGCGGGGGAGTACGAGATGAGTCGTAGTCGTCGCCAGTTTCTGGCCGACATGGCCAAGGGGGCCTGCGGTGTGGGCCTGCTTGGCGTGGGGCTCGGTGGCGTGGCCCGCCAGCAAGCACAAGCTGTGCCTGCCCAAGCGCTGCGTCCGCCTGCCGCTCTCGATGAAGCAGAGTTCCTCAGCGCCTGCGTGCGCTGCGGGCTCTGCGTCGAGGCGTGCCCCTACGACACCCTCAAGCTCGCCCGGCTGTTTGACCCTGTGACCACTGGCACCCCCTATTTCAAGGCGCGTGCCGTGCCCTGCGAGATGTGTGATGACATCCCTTGTGTGGTGGCCTGTCCGAGCGGGGCGCTGGATCAGCAGATGACCGACATCGATCAAGCCCGGATGGGGGTGGCAGTGCTCATCGATCACGAGACCTGCCTCAACTATCTGGGGCTGCGCTGCGATGTCTGCTATCGGGTCTGTCCGCTGATTGACAAGGCGATCACTCTTGAGCTGCAGCATAACCAGCGTACCGGCAAGCACGCCATGTTCCTGCCCACGGTACACAGCGATGTCTGCACCGGCTGTGGCAAGTGCGAGCATGCCTGCGTGCTGGAGGAGGCCGCCATCAAGGTGGTGCCACGCCAGCTCGCTAAAGGTGAGCTGGGTCATCACTACCGGCTCGGCTGGGAAGAGAAGGCCAAGGCGGGGAACAAGTCGCTCATCGGCGACAGGCTCACCCTGCCCACCCGCAAACCGGAGGGGTTATGAGTCGTTATCCGGGGGAAGAGGCTCGTATCAAGCTGGGGTGGTGGCGTGCTCACCGCTTCCTGCTGCTGCGTCGGCTGAGTCAGTTGAGCGTGCTCGGGCTGTTTCTGCTGGGGCCGCTGGCGGGTGTCTGGATCCTCAAGGGCAACCTCTCCAGCTCGCTGTTGCTGGAGACGGTGCCGCTGACCGATCCCCTCACGCTGTTGCAGTCGCTGGCGGCGGGTCACTGGCCCATCACCACTCTCTGGCTGGGGGCTGCCATTGTGCTGGCCGGCTACTGGCTGGTTGGGGGACGAGTGTTCTGCTCCTGGGTCTGTCCGGTCAACCTCATCACGGATGCGGCGGCCTGGCTCCGGGGGCGCCTTGGCCTCAAGGGCAATGGCCAGTTCAGCCGTGCGACCCGCTACTGGCTGCTGGCCATGGTGCTGGTGGTGCCAGCGGTGGTCGGGGTGATGGCGTGGGAGTTGGTCAATCCGGTGTCGCTCGCCATGCGCGGCTTGCTGTTTGGCATGGGGGCGGGCTGGGCCCTGCTTGCAGCGCTATTCCTGTTCGATCTCTTCGTGGTTGAGCGGGGCTGGTGCGGTCATCTCTGTCCGGTGGGGGCCTTCTATGCCCTGGTCAACCGGGTCGGATTTATCAAGATTTCTGCCAAGGGGCGCGAGCGGTGCAACAACTGCATGGATTGTTATGCGGTCTGCCCGGAGCGTCCCATCCTGCGCGGGCCTGTTCATGGTGCCAAGCGCGGTCACGGGCCCTTGATTGCGGCTCAGGAGTGTACCAGCTGTGGCCGCTGCATCGATGTCTGCGCGGAACAAGTTTTTGAAATCACTGTAGGTTTTGCCGTCAAGGCAGAAAAAACGTCGGAGAACAAATAATGAAAAAGCTGATTGGAGCAATGCTGGCCTGCCTGATGGCGGGATCCTTGATGGCAGCGGCCCCCGAGATCACCAACAGTACCGGTGGCCTCAAGTCCGAGCGTGGCGCCACCGATCTGGTGACCGATGCCACCGCCGCGCCCCTGAAAAACTTCCGCAAGGATGGCGCGCCCTATGATCGCCAGTACATGCATCAGCCGCCGCTGATCCCCCACGACATTCGCAACTATGAGGTGGACACCAAGGTCAACAAGTGCCTGGCTTGCCACAGCTTCAAGAATGCCAGCGCCATGAAGGCTCCCAAGATCAGCCCGACTCACTTCGAGACCCGCGACGGCCTGACCCTGGGTGAAGTGTCGCCGCGTCGCTACTTCTGCCTGCAGTGCCATGTACCGCAAGCGGATGCCAAGCCGCTGGTGGAAAATACCTTTAAACCGGTTGAAGCGCTGAACTGAGGAATCCATAGATGAAATTACCCGGCTTTATCCAGCGTCTGTGGACCACCTTCAAGTCACCATCGAAGGCGGCTCTCTGGGTCATCCTGCTGATGGGCTTCTTCGGTGGCGTGATTTTCTGGGGTGGCTTCAACACCGCCATGGAAGCATCCAACACCGAGGCCTTCTGCACCAGCTGTCACGAGATGAAGGACAACGTGTTCGAGGAGTACCGCGACACCATCCACTACGCCAACCGCTCCGGCGTGCGTGCCAGCTGCCCGGATTGTCACGTACCCCATGAGTGGACCTACAAGATCATCCGCAAAGTGCAGGCTTCCAAGGAGCTGTGGGGCATGATCACCGGCAAGGTGGATACCCGCGAGAAGTTCGAGTCGCACCGGCGCGAGATGGCGGAGCGGGAGTGGCAACGAATGAAAGAGACCGATTCGCGCGAGTGCCGCAACTGCCACAACTTCGAGTACATGGACTTCTCCCTGCAGGGGCAGCGTGCCGCCAAGATGCACTCTACCAATCTGGCCAGTGGTGAAAGTACCTGCATCGACTGTCACAAGGGGATCGCTCACCAGCTGCCCGACATGACCGGGGTGAAAGGGTTCTGATCCTGCGACGACAGGCCGGGTTTACCCGGCCTGCGTTTTGTTCATATATGGGACAAGCATCAGATTTGTGTGTCTTTTAAATCCCATATCTCGTGAAACCTTTGATAGAATCAGCCCGCCGTCACACGCTTGAGCAAGTTGGTCACCCCTGTCTGCGTCAGTTTTTGCGCCCTGACAGTCTGACAGCTGGCCTCTCATACCCCTTCTCTTCCTGCCTCGTTGACGGCCCATAGCCACAAGGAGCTGCCCGATGGGACAGAAACACAACGTATTTATTCCCCTCAAGATCGCCGTGCTGACGGTCTCCGACAGCCGCACTGCCGCCGATGACAGCTCGGGCGACTATCTGGTCTCGGCCCTTACCGACGCGGGCCATCAGCTGGCCGATCGGGCACTCTGCCCGGACAACCTGTTTCGCATCCGCGCGCGGGTGAGCGAGTGGATCGCCGATGAGGGGGTGCAGGTGGTACTGATTAACGGCGGTACCGGCTTCAATGAACAGAACCGGGTACCGGAAGCGGTCGGTGTGCTGTTCGAACGCACCGTACAGGGTTTTGGCGAGATGTTCCGTCAGCTCTCTTTTGCCGAGATTAAAGGCTCCGCCATGCAGAGCCGTGCACTGGCGGGACTCGCCAATCGCACCCTGATCTGCTGCCTGCCGGGCTCCACCGGCGCCTGTCGGCTGGGTTGGGAGCAACTGATCCGCGATCAGCTCGATGCCCGCACCAAGCCGTGCAACTTTGTCTCCCACCTCTGAGAGCAAACGATGAACCAGACCGATCCCAAGCAGACCCAGCCCAACCTGACGCATCTGAACCAGAGCGGCGAAGCCCATATGGTGGATGTGACCGACAAGCAGGTGACCGAGCGTGAAGCCCGTGCCGAAGCGTTTGTTGCCATGGCCCCCGAGACGCTGGCGCTGATCCTGAGCGGCCAGCACCACAAGGGGGACGTGTTCGCCACCGCCCGCATCGCCGGCATCATGGCCGCCAAGAAGACCTCCGATCTCATCCCCCTCTGTCATCCGCTGGCCTTGACCAAAGTCGAGGTGGAGATAGTGCCGCTGGCCGAGCAGAATCGGGTGCATATCCGCACCCTCTGCAAGCTCTCCGGCAAGACCGGGGTGGAGATGGAGGCGCTGACGGCGGCATCTGTTGCGGCGTTGACCATCTACGACATGTGCAAGGCGGTGCAAAAGGACATGGTGATCGAACAGGTGCGGCTGGTAGAGAAAAAGGGCGGCAAGTCTGGCCATTTTCAGTTGGGCTCAACGAGCGGGGAACAAGCATGATCAAGGTACTGTTTTTTGCGCAAGTAAGAGAGCTGGTAGCGTGTGACGAGCTGAACCTGCCGTGCGACTACGCCACCGCCGAACAACTGCGCGCGGCGCTCTGTGAGCGCGGCGACAAGTGGGCGCTGGCGCTGGAAGCAGGCAAGCTCTTGGTCGCGGTCAATCAGACCTTGGTGCCCCTCGATACCCCCATCAATGATGGCGATGAGGTGGCCTTCTTCCCGCCGGTGACCGGAGGTTAAGGATGAGCGAGGCAACCATGACCGATCGCATTATGGTCCAGCGGGAGGATTTCTCGCTGGCGGACGAATATGCCCGTCTCGCCACCCGCCCCGACAGTGGCGCCATCGTCACCTTCGTTGGCAAGGTTCGCGACTTCAATCAGGGGGAGGAGGTGAAGGGGTTGGCCCTCGAGCACTACCCCGGCATGACCGAGAAGGCGCTGGCCGATATCGTGCAGGAGGCCCGTCGCCGCTGGCCGCTGCAGGAGTGTACCCTCATTCATCGTATCGGCGAGTTGTGGCTTGGCGATCAGATCGTGCTGGTGGCGGTGAGCAGTGCCCACCGCGACGCCGCCTTTGACGCCTGTCACTTCATCATGGATTTCTTGAAAACCCGGGCGCCGTTCTGGAAAAAAGAGCTGACCGCCGAGGGTGTGCAACGCTGGGTCGAGGCCAAGGAGAGCGACAACGCCGCCGCTGCCCGCTGGCAAGCCTGACCTGTTCATCACGAGGGGCGCAGGTTCAACGGGAACCACGGCCCCGCCAAGGGGCGCGGATGTGCGGGCCCCATCAGGAGAAAGGGAATGAAACCGTTGTTATCTGTTGTCATCGCCGGTGTCTGCGCCGCCACCTTGCATACCGGTGTCGTGCAGGCTGATGAAGTGAAAGTGGCCGTGGCCGCCAACTTCAAGGGAACCATCGAGCGTATCGGTAAGGAGTTCACCGCCAAGACCGGCCACACCCTGGCTATCTCGTCTGCCGCCACCGGGGTGCTCTACACCCAGATCAGTCACGGCGCACCGTTCGATCTCTTCCTCTCCGCCGATGCGGCGACCCCCGAGAAGCTGGAAAAAGAGGGCAAGGGGAGCGATCGCTTCACCTACGCCATCGGCCAGCTGGGGGTGTGGAAGAAGGGGGGGCCAGCCCCTGACGAGGCGACCCTGCGCAATTGGAAGGGCAACCTCGCCATCGCCAATGCCCGCACAGCTCCCTATGGTGCTGCCGCCATGGCGACCCTCACCCATCTCAAAATCGATCCCAAGCAGTACCGGTTGCTGACCGGCGCCAACATCGGCCAGACCTGGCAATTTGTCGACACCGGCAATGCCGAACTGGGCTTTGTCGCCTGGGCCAATCTGGTGGAAGCGGACAAGACCGGTGAAGCCTGGGCCGTACCGGCTGACTTCTATCCCCCCATCGAACAGCAGGGGCTGGTATTGAAGAAAGGGAGTGCGGTCGAGGCACTGGTCGCCTGGCTCAAGGGGCCGGGTCAGGCGCAGATCAAGGCAGCTGGTTATGCCCTGCCCCAATAAGGGGATGGGCCTGATGTGATACCCTGAGTGGTCGGCCTTCGGGTCGGCCACTCTTTGCAATAAGGATAGATACCATGCTGTTGGGGGCATTTATCAATCGGGAGGTCGGCAATGAGTGAAGGGGATCTGCTGGCGGTCTGGCTCACCCTGAAGCTTGCGGCCTGCACCACAGCGATTTTGCTGTTGCTGGCACCGCCGCTGGCCTGGTGGCTGTCGCGCAGTCAGAACCGCCTGCGGCCGCTGGTGGAGGCGCTGGTGGCACTGCCGTTGGTGCTGCCTCCCACGGTACTGGGTTTTTATCTGCTGCTCGCCTTCTCCCCCGAATATGGCTTCGGCGCCTGGTGGCGCGACACCTTTGGTGCCCCTCTTGCCTTCAGCTTTCTCGGCCTGCTGTTTGCCTCCATCCTCTATTCGCTGCCGTTCGTGGTGCAGCCGCTCACCTCCGCTTTCGTCAACATGGGCAACAAGGAGCTGGAGGCTGCCGCTACCCTGGGGCTTGGCCCGCTGGAGCGCTTCTTCCACATCATCTTGCCGATGACCCTACCCAGCTTTGTGATGGCGGCGGCGCTGGGCTTTGCCCACACCTTGGGGGAGTTTGGCGTGGTGCTGATGATTGGCGGCAATATCCCTGGCGAAACCCAGGTGCTCTCCATCGCCCTGTTTGATCATGTGGAGGCGATGGATTACCGACAAGCCCACTATCTGGCGGGCGGCCTGATGGCCTTCTCGCTGGTGATGCTGGTGCTGGTCTACGGGGTGTTGCAGCGCCGACAGCGGAGAGTGTTTGGATGAACCAGCCCGCTACTATGCCGCCTGTGAACGTGCCGCACCGCCATGCCTTGAACCTCCATGCCCGGCGCGAGTTTGGCCCCTTTACCCTCGATTGTGCACTGACCCTCGAGCTGGGGGGGATCCTCGGCCTGTTTGGCCCCTCAGGCTGCGGCAAGAGCACATTGCTGCGCATCATCGCCGGGCTCGATCGCCAAAACGGGGATCGCTTGCTGTGGCGCGATCGGGAGTATGCTCAACTGCTGCCCGAAGCGCGCCGGATCGGGCTGGTGTTTCAGGACGCGCGCCTCTTTCCCCATCTGACGGTGCTCGGCAATCTGCAACTGGCGGCCCGCAAGGGGCGAGGACGCTGGCAGCCCGAAGCGCTGGCGGCTCGGCTCGGTTTTGCCGATCTGCTGGGGCTGCCTGCCCATGCCCTCTCTGGCGGTCAACGCCAGCGGGTAGCGCTGGGGCGGGCGCTGCTGGCCGAGCCTGATCTGCTGCTGCTCGATGAACCTTTCTCGGCGCTCGATCGGCGCAGCCGCATCCATCAGGCCCATGTGCTCAAGGGGTTGCAGCAGGAGAGCGGCATCCCGATGATCTTCGTCAGCCACGCCATGGAGGAGGTGAGCCTGCTCTGCGATCAGCTGGTGCTGCTGGAAAGTGGCAGGGTGGAGGCGCAGGGACGGCCGAGCGAGATTTTCGCCCGTACCGACCTGTCACTCGCCAGCCGTGACGATGCAGGGGTGATGCTTGATGCGACCCTCTCTCACTACGATGAAGAGGAGCAGATGGCGACCCTGCAGCTCGGTGAGCAGCAACTGCGGGTCACCATGACCCATGTGCCGGATGAGAGCGGCCCCTTGCAGATCAAGGTGGCGGGGCGCGATGTGGTGATCGCTACGGCCCCCATCGAGCACTCCAGTCTCTCCAACTGTCTCGTCACCCGTCTGCTGGCGGTGCGCGAGGTGCGCCCCGGCCAGACCCTGTTGCAGTTGGCGCTGGGTGAGCAGATACTGCTGGCCCGGATCACCAGCCGCTCCGCCAGGCGGCTGGCGCTGGCGCCGGAGCAGCAGATCTACGCTTATATCAAGGCGGTGAGTCTGGTCAGCGAGGGTTGATTGGGCGCCGTGCTGATAACGTGGCAGGATGGCCACGGGCAACATAACAACAAGAGATGGTTCAGGTGATGAGTCGAGAGGCAATACACTGATGCGCCGCAATCAGGTGATGAAATTCAATGGTCTTGCCCTGCGCAGCGCAGGAGAGGGCCCTTTGCTGTTGCTGCTGCATGGGCTGGGCTCCTCCAGCCTCGACTGGCAGGCGCAGATCGAACGGTTTTCCGAACACTACCGGGTGGTGGCGCTGGACTTGCGCGGCCACGGCCAGAGCATGCAGGAGGGGCCGTTTGACGTGGCGACCCTGGCAGCCGATGTGGTGAACTGGCTCGATGCACAGCCAGAACCCGCCTGGGTGGTGGGATTGTCGCTGGGGGCCATGGTAGCGCTGGAGCTGGCGCTGCAACTGCCCCACAAGGTGCAGGGGCTGGTGCTGGTCAACGGTTTTAGCGAGTTTCTGCTGGAGAGCCCCAAAGAGCAGGAGCGTTACGCCCAGCGCCTCAAGTGGCTGCGCTGGTTCGGTATGCGCCCGCTCGCCTGGTGGCTGGGACGCGAGCTCTTCCCGGGCCCGGATCTGGCACAGGTGCGCCACACCTTCCGGCTGCGTTTCGTGCGCAATAAAAAGAAAACCTACAAGGCGCTGCTGGAGGCGTTACCCGGCTGGTCGGTACGCGCCCGGCTCGGCGCCATCTGGCAGCCGGTGGCCATCATCTCCACCAGTCACGACTACCTGCCGCTGGCCAAACGGGTAGAGCAGTTTGCCGCCTTGCCCAACGCCACCATCCACACCCCCAACGGCCACCACGCCTGGCCTGCGGAAGACCCCTCGGGCTTTAATCACCTGTTGCAACGGATCCTCACTACCCATTGAGGAAGGGGTTGTTAGGTGCAGGTACCAAAAAGCCGAACCACAGGGTTCGGCTTTTTTGATCCCGTTTGCGTCAAGGATGGGAGCAGACGGGGCAGTCGGGGCGCTTGGGCAGCTTCATCTCGCGGAAGGTGCCGCTCAGGCCGTCGATCATCAGCAGGCGGCCGCTGTAGCTTTTGCCCATGCCTGCCAAGAGTTTGATAGCTTCCAGTGCTTGCAGGCTGCCCACCAGCCCCACCACGGGGGCGAGCACTCCCGCCTCGACACAGGTGAGGGCCTGCTCGCCAAACAGGGCGCTGAGGCAGGCGTAGCAGGGCTCATCTTCCTGCCAGGTGAAGCTGCACAGCTGTCCCTCCAGCCGGATGGCGGCGCCGCTGACCAGTGGCACGCCATGCTGGCGTGCCTTTTGGTTGAGCAGGTTGCGAATGGCCAGGTTGTCAGTGCAATCCAATACCAGCTGGTGTTGGGGCAACAGGGTATCGAGCAGCGCCTCATCGGCCACGGCAGCGTGGGTCTCCACCTTGAGCCAGGGATTGAGGGCACGAAGCGACTGCGCTGCTGAGTCCACCTTGTAGTGACCGATGCGCTCATCGTTGTGCAGCACCTGACGCTGCAGGTTGGAGAGCTCCACCTTGTCGAAATCGACCAGAGTGAGCTGGCCAACCCCGGCCACCGCCAGATACTGGCTGGCGGCGCAGCCAAGGCCACCGGCACCGATCACCAGCACACGGGCCTGCTTGAGCGCCTCCTGTCCCTCGAAATCGAAGGATTTGAGGATGATCTGGCGGTTGTAGCGCAGCAGTTCGGCGTCGCTCAGGATCTCGCTCACAGCAGCAATCCCCCGAATGGCTCCACGGTCACCGTCTCGCCCGCTGCGACGCGGCCCCGCTCGCGCTCAAGAACGATGTAGCAGTTGGCTCGTGACAGGGAGCTGAACACGGCGGAGTCCTGCGAGCCGGTGCTGCGCACCTCGAGGCCGTTTGGCCCCTGACTCATGACGCCGCGCTGGAAGTCGAGTCGGCCCGGGCTCTTTTTGAGTGGTTCGGCCGCAATGGCTTGCAGCTGAAGCGGGCGCTCGAAGCGTTGGCCCGCCAGCTTGGCCAGCGCCGGTTGCACCAGCTGATCGAAGGTGACCATGGCGGAGACCGGGTTGCCCGGCAGGCCGAAGAACCAGGCGCGGGGCAGGCGGCCGAAGGCAAATGGTTTTCCCGGCTTGATGGCCAGCTTCCAGAAGCCAATCTCGCCGAGCTCGTCCAGCAGTTGTTTGGTGAAGTCCGCTTCCCCCACCGAGACGCCGCCGGTGGTGATGAGTACATCGGCCTCTTCGTCGGCGCGGATAAAGGCGGCGCGTAGCTGGGCGGGATCGTCCGGGATGATGCCAAGGTCGAGGCAGTCGCAGCCCATGCGCGCCAGCATGGCCCGTACGCCATAGCGGTTGGAGTCATAGATATCGCCGTGGGCGAGCGGGGTACCAACCGGTTTGAGCTCATCGCCGGTGCTGAAGATGGCCACTTTCAGCGGGCGACGCACCGTGACGGTAGCCACGCCGAGGGAGGCCAGCAGTGGCATTTCGCGCGGGGTGAGGCGAGTACCGGCTGGCAGCACGCAGGCGCCCTTGCCGATATCGCTGCCGGCGCGGCGGATATTCTGGCCCGGTTCGGGTTGTGCCAGAAAAGTGATCCGATCGCCGTCGGCCTGCGTTTCTTCCTGCATCACCACTGCATCGGTGCCTGCGGGAACCGGGGCGCCGGTCATGATCCGCACGCAGTGGCCGGCGGGCCACTCGCCCTGATAGGGCTGACCGGCAAACGCTTTGCCCGCCATGATGAGCGGGGTGCCGCTGGCGAGATCCACAAGGCGCACGGCGTAACCGTCCATGGCGGAGTTGTCGAAGGGGGGCACGGCGAGGGGAGAGGCGATGTCGCTGGCAAGAACCCGGCCAAGGGCCTCTGGCAGGGGCTGCTGCTCGCTGTCGCAGCAGCAGGCGAGTTGTTCCAGCATCCCTTGCAGGGCATCGCTTAAGGGGAGTAGCCCGCTGGTATCAAATCCCATCGTCATGACCTCTTTCTATGATTGAAGGCGGGATTATCACAAAAATCCCCGGGGATGGGCAGGTTATCTCAAGGGAATCTCGGGGTAATCGGCGCTGAAACGGGGTGAGATGGGCATAAAGTATGAGGTGACGCACAAGTTGACTTGAATCTTGGCGGCAATGGCCGTTTACTATGCCGCCATAACAGATGGCCGTTACATCCCGTGTGGCGACCATTACAGCGATACCGTCGGCCTTGTACGCCGCCATAACATAAGGGGTTGCTCCTTGAGCGGCCCTCACAGTCCCTGAGCGTGGGAGAAAAGACAATGACAACCTTAAGTCAGGAGGCCTTGCTGGTCAGGGCTGCCCTCGAAGCCCAGGGACTGGAAACCCCCCTGGTCACCAACGAGCTGAACAGCCAGCAGAAGCGGGAGAAGATCGAAGGCCATATGCGCTCCATCATGGAGACGCTGGGGCTGGATCTGGCCGATGACAGTCTGGCCGAGACACCGCACCGCATCGCCAAGATGTACGTCAACGAGATCTTCTCCGGCCTCGACTATTCCACCTTCCCCAAGGTGACGGTGATCGAGAACAAGATGCAGGTGGACGAGATGATCATGGTGCGGGATATCAGCCTCACCAGCACCTGCGAACACCACTTCGTCACCATCGATGGCATGGCTCATGTGGCCTATATCCCTCGGGGCAAGGTGATTGGCCTGTCGAAGATCAACCGCATCGTGCAGTTCTTCGCCCGTCGTCCCCAGGTGCAGGAGCGGCTGACCCAGCAGATCCTGCTGGCGCTGCAGACCCTGCTCGGTACCAAGGATGTGGCCATCAGCATCAAGGCGACCCACTACTGCGTCAAGGCGCGCGGAGTGATGGATTCAACCTCTTATACCACCACCACCTCCCTCGGCGGGGTGTTCAAGACCCAGCCCGATACCCGTGCCGAATTTCTGGGCGGCCTGCGCGGATAAGATGGCGGTTGTTTTGTAACCGCCTTGCTGAATAAACGAGACGCCAGCAGCTATTGCTGGCGTTTTTCATTGGTTCCGGATGAGAGTGGCGGCCTGCAACGGCTTGACCCGCGCGGCTTGCCTTATGCAAACGTTATGCATTTTTTCGATTTATTCATCTAAGCGGTATATTTAATCGAACACGAAAAACCCCTCGTTTTCACCTTACAAAAAGTAACCGGACAGACTCTTTCCGAACCATCACAATCCGGTTACTCTAGCGCCCCCTCACGGCTCTCGCTGCCCCTCATGGAATTCAGAGATATTCATCAAGGTTAGATGGTGCGCCACTGAACAGGTGGCCAGATAGTTCATGTCAGGAGGGCGTGAACCGGACGAGTGCTACGAATTTAACGACCACCAGGATATCCCATGAATACCAGTACCATGACCATAGGTAAAAAACTCACCGCCGGCTTTGCCGTGCTCGGTTTGATGGTCGCCTTTATCGGCGGTTTTTCCCTTGTCCAGTTTGGCAACATGAATGATGTTGCCATCCGGTTTACCGACAGCATCCTGCCTGCGGTCAATCGCACAAGTGCGATCGGGGATTCTCTCGGTGAGTTGCGTCGTTATGAGCTGGGTTATTTCGTGGTGGCTGCCGAGCCGCTGAAAAGGGCTGAATATCGGAGTATTGCCAGTCAACAGCTTAACTCGATCGCGCAGCAGCTGATTGCCCATGACAAGACGATCTGGCCTGAGGATGTGGCGGAGCGCCGTACCTTCGATACGGTGAAATCTGACTGGGATCGTTACGTCGCCCTGCACCAGCGAGTCAAACAGCTGCAAGACAGCGATCAGCTTGCCGAAGCCCAACGCATCTTCCTTGAGGAGGGGGTTCCCCTTTACACCGCGCTGAGCAAGTCAGTGGCCTCCCTTATCCAGATTAACCATGGTTATGCGTCTGAATCCCGCAGCGATATTGTCGACTCTTATCAATCCGCCAATCTGAGTGTCACCATCGCGCTGGTGATCGGTTTGATCCTTGTGGTGGTGCTCTCCGTGGTACTGACCCGCCAGATCCGCGACCCGCTGATCATGCTGGCCCGTCAGGCCCAGCGTATTGCCAATGGCGATCTGGGTCAGGGCGAACTGCAGCAGTGGATCCGTGACAGCCGCTTCAACCGCGATGAACTGGGTCAGCTGGGTTCTGCCATCAACCGGATGCAGGGCTCCCTCTCCGATCTGGTGAGCGAGATCGCCGGCTCCGTGAGCCAACTCAGCAGCGCAGTGGAGGAGGTGAGCGCCATCTCCAGCCAGTCAGCCAGCGGCATGGCCATCCAGCAGAACGAAGTCTCCCAGGTGGCGACCGCCATGAACGAGATGCAGTCCACCGTCAATGAAGTGGCCCGCAACACCACGGATGCCATGAGCGCCGCCAAGGATGCCTCCCGCACCTCCGCTGCCGGCAGCGAAGTGGTACGCAGCTCCATTGCCAGCATCGAAGAGGTGTCGGTCAAGATTGAACAGGCGGGCACAGTGGTGCAGCAGCTGGAGGCCGACAGCGCCAACATCAGCGTGGTGCTGGATGTGATCCGCGATATCGCCGGTCAGACCAACCTGCTGGCCCTTAACGCAGCCATCGAAGCGGCCCGTGCCGGTGAGCAGGGTCGTGGTTTTGCGGTCGTTGCGGATGAAGTGCGTTCATTGGCCCAGCGTACCCAGGACTCCACCGCCGAGATCAGCAAGATGATCGAGCTCTTGCAGAGCCGCGCCGCCGAGGCGGGCAACGCCATGCAGCTGAGTCGTCACCAGATGCAGGAGAGCGTCGGTCTGGCGCGGGATGCCGGTACCAGTATCGAGACCATCAATGGTGCCGTGGTGCGCATCACCGACATGAACACCCTGATCGCCACCGCCACCGAAGAGCAGAACGCGGTGACCGAAGAGCTCAACCGCAGCATCGTCAACATTCACAATGCCGCTGACGAGAATGCCCAGGGCGCTCATCAGATCGCCCAGGCTTGCGTCGAGCTGAGCAAGCTGGCCAACACCCTGCACCATATGACCCAGCGCTTCACCCTCTAAGGGTTGATGCATGGATAACAGAAGGCCCCGCAATTGGCGGGGCCTTGTTGTTTCTGGCGTTGTGGAAGGGCTCAGCTCAGGCCGACTATCTCGCCGTTCTCATCGATATCGATATGGCGATAGGCAGGCAGACTGCCCAGCCCCGGCATGGTCATGATGGGGCCCGCCAGCGCATAGACGAACCCGGCACCGGCGCAGAGCTTCACCTCGTCGATGGGCACCTCGAAATCGGTCGGCACCCCTTTGAGGGCTGGGTCGTGGCTGATGGAGAGCGGCGTCTTGGCCACGCAGATAGGCAAGTGACCCCATCCTTCGGCGGAGAGCTGTGCCAGCTGCTGGCGCGCTTTGTCGGAGAGCTGCACTCCGCGGCCACCGTAGCCGCACTCCACCAGGGTCACCAGTTTGCCGTCTAGGCTCATCTCATCGGGGTAGAGCAGTTTCACCTTGCTGGGTTGCTCGCAGGCGGCGACCACGGCGCGGGCCAGCTCGCTGGCACCGGCGCCACCCTGGGTGAAGGCGTTGGAGATGGCCGCGCCACAGGCACCGGCTTGCTGCGCTTCATGGGCCAGCAGCGCCAGCTCGGCCTCGCTGTCGGTGGGGAAACGGTTGATGGCGACCACCACCGGCACCCCGTAGCGGCGGGCGTTCCGGATATGCCAGGCGAGGTTGGCGCAGCCCTGCTTGAGGGTCGGCAGATCTTCCCCTTGCAGGCTGGCTGGCAGCGGCTGGCCCGGGCGGATATCGAGCAGGCCGCTGTTGGCCTTGAGGCCGCGCACCGTGGCCACCAGCACCACGCAGGCGGGGGTAATACCGGATTGGCGGCTCTTGATGTTGAAGAACTTCTCCAGCCCCATGTCGGAGCCAAAACCCGCCTCGGTCACCACATAGTCGGTCAGGCCAAGGGCGATACGATCGGCGATCACCGAGGAGTTGCCGTGGGCGATATTGGCAAAGGGACCGGCATGCACCAGCACCGGCGTCTGCTCTGTGGTCTGCATCAGGGTCGGCTGCAGCGCATCTTTCAGCAGCACCGTCATGGCGCCCGCCACTTCCAGTTGCTCGGCGGTCACGGGATTGCCGTGCAGGTCGCGAGCCAGCTGGATGCGGCCAATGCGCTGGCGCAGGTCTTTCAGATCGCTCGCCAGCGCCAGAATGGCCATCAGCTCGGAGGCGGCGGTAATGACGAAGCGATCGCTGCGTTCCATACCATCGGCAGCGCCCCCCTGTCCAATCGTGAGGTGGCGCAGGGCGCGGTCATTCATGTCGAGGGTACGCGGCCAGAGGATGTTATCGGCATCGATATCGAGCCGCGGCAGGCCGGTTTTGGCGCTGAACTGGTCGCCGAGTTTGCGCTCATGGAACAGGCGGGCATCGAGGGCTGCCGCCGCCAGATTGTGGGCCGCCGTCAGGGCGTGAAAATCGCCGGTGAGGTGGAGGTTCATCTCCTCCATCGGCACCACCTGGGCGTGGCCGCCACCGGCTGCCCCCCCCTTGACCCCGAATACCGGCCCGAGGCTCGGTTGGCGGATGGTTGCGATGCTGGGCTGGCCGATATGGTTGAGCCCCATGGAAAGGCCAAGGGTGGTCACCGTTTTCCCTTCACCGAGCGGGGTCGGGGTGATGGCGCTCACCAGTACCAGCTTGCCGCTCTGTGTGGGCTGAGACGTGAGCAGGTCGAGGCTGAGCTTGCCTTTGTAGTGGCCATGAGGGTTGAGCAGGTGCTGGGGGATGGCGAGGCGTTCGGCCAGCGCGTGGATTGAGAGACGGGGGGACTGGCGGGAGATCTCGATATCGCTTAGCATCAGCACCTCGTTGGCATATCGGGGTAAAATATGCGGCGCAGTCTAGTGGAATATAACGGGTAATCCAATGACGAAAACGATTTTATTTGGTGATGGTGAGGTTCGTCAGAATCCTATTCGGCTGGATCTCAACGCACTCTATCATCCCCCCAAGCAGCCGATGACGGCGCTGGGGATTGTCAGCGCGCTGGTGCCGTTGTTCGGTTTCGGCTGGCAGGCGATGACCCAGGACCCCGAAACCCAGCTGCGCCACGAGATCCGCAAACGGGTCAACAAGCACAAGACCGACGAGGCAAACCTCATTCTGATCCTGCAGCTGGCCGCCATGTTTGACTGCCCCGAGATTGAAGTGGCGCTCCCCTATGCCCTCAGTGAGCAGCAGTTGTCGGTTGTCCGCACCCGACTGCCACGCTGGCAGTTGCACCCCGAGCAGGAGCGTCTGCTAGCCAAGCTCACCCCTGTTGCTGCATCCACCACCGCACCCGACCAGCGTTAGGTTTCAAGCCGGGTCAGCAGGCCGGACAGTCAGGCCGTATCCTCTGCTCTGGCAATCATCACGGCTTATCCCACTGTTGCGGGGCGAGATAGCGCTCCTGCACGAACTCGATAAAGCAGCGCACCTTGGCCGAGACGAAGCGGCGGTGCGGATAGACCGCATAAAGTCCTACCTCTCCCTTGTCCCACTCTGGCAGCAGGCTGACCAGCTGTCCTGACCGCAGGGCCTCCCCCACGATAAAGGTGGGCTGCAATATGATGCCCTGATCATCACAAGCGGCGCGGGTCAGCGCCACCCCGTTGTTGGCCCGCAGCGGCCCCTGTGGCCGGATGCTCTGCTGCTCGCTTCCCCGTTTGAAGTGCCACTCCGGCTGGGTCAGGGTGTAGATCAGACAGTCGTGCTGCTTGAGATCCTCGGGTTTTTCCGGTCTGCCCTTGCGTGCCAGGTAGGCGGGGCTGGCGCAGAGTTCGACCCGAATGGTGGCAAGTTGGCGCGCCACCAGCGAGGAGTCGCTGAGGTGGCCGATCCGCAGCGCCAGATCGAACCCCTCTTCCACCAGCGCTACCCGCCGGTCACTGTACTCGATATCGAGCTTGAGATCGGGAAAGCGCTGGCGAAACAGCGGCAGGGCGGGGGAGAGGTGCAGATAGCCAAAATCCATCGGCACCGAGAGCTTGAGAGTGCCGTTCGGCTGCTGGTTGTGGTGGGTCAGCTGGCTGTGGGTCTCTTCCAGCTCCGCCAGCAGGGCGAGGGAGCGCTGGTAGTAGAACTGCCCCGCTTCGGTGGGATTGACTTGGCGTGTAGTGCGCGACAGCAGCCGGGTGGCGAGGGACTCCTCCAACTGCTGCATTAGCTTGGAGGCCATGGCGACCGAGATGCCGAGCTGGTTGGCGGCCTTGGTAAAGCTCTGGCACTCCACCACCTTGATAAAGGTACGCATGGCGGCGATCTGGTCCATTTTCCATCCTCAGTAAATAATGAATTTAATAAATCACTGATTATTCATCTTCAGAACGAGGTTAGCATTTTAACCACTGATGTGAACCCCAAGATGAAGGAACGAACGGATGAAAATGACCAAGGCTCTGCTGGCCTCCTGCCTGTTTATGGCTACCCCTCTGATGGCGGCGGATTACGATGTGGATGCGGCGCACACCACAGTGCAGTTCAAGGTGGGTCACCTGGGCTTCTCCGAGCTGGTGGGTCGCTTCAACACCTTCAGCGGCACCTTCAGCATGGATGACGCCAACCCGGCGGCCGCCAAGGCGAGCTTTGAAGTGGATGCCGCCAGCGTCGACTCCAACCACGAGGCCCGCGACAAACACCTGCGCAGCCCTGACTTCCTCGACGTGAAGCAGTATCCCAAGATGACCTTCGTCAGTTCCGCTTACGAGGGCACCAAGGATAAAGGCGTGCTGAAAGGGACCCTGACTCTGCACGGCGTCTCCAAGGAAGTGGCCTTCGATCTGGTCAAGATCGGTGAGGGCAAGGATCCCTGGGGCGGCTACCGCAGCGGCTTCAACGCCTCCACCACCATCAAGCGCAGTGACTTTGGCGTGAGCTACATGCTGCCCGGCATCCCGGACGAGATGAACATCAACCTGTTTGTTGAAGGCGTGCGCAAGTAATGGGCGCGGAACTTCTGCTGCAAACCCTGGCGGCTCCTCTGGGAGCCGCTTTGCTATCGTGGCGCTGGCCGCGACTGGGTTATCTGTGGGGCGCGTTGGCGCTCTGGCTGGTGGGCTGCTGGCTCGGCGGCCTCTATGGCATCCCGGCCAAAGCGTGGCAGTGGCTGCCGTTAACCCTGCTGGTGCCCGCCATCGCGGCTCAGGTGAACGATCTGCGCGGCTTGCTGCTGCTCTTTGCTGTGTTCAGTGCGCTGGTGTGGTGGCAGGGATTGGCTTCGGTATTGGCGAGCGAATCCCGGATCTGGCTGGCGCTGCTGCCCGCCATCGGCTGGTTTGGCTGGAGCACCTTGCGCTGTGATAGCCGCGAGGGGCTCGGGTTTGCCCTCGGCTTTATCTGGCTGGCGCTGGTGATCGGCATCGATGGTAGCCTGCTGATTGCCCAGTTGGCCGGTGCGCTGGCCGCTTTTGCCGGTTTTCGCGCCCTGCTTGCCACCTTTGTTGGCATCAAGGTAGCACCCGCCGGTCTGGCGCTGGCCCTCGCCTTCGTCCAGATGCTGGCCTGGCAATATGTGGAGGTGCCGCTGGTGGTGTTGCTGCCGGTCTGGTTGCTGCCGCTGCTGGAGTGGGCGTTGCGTGACAAACCCTGGCCAGTGCGTTGGGGTGGGTTGATCTTGCTCGCTGCCGCGGGAACCGGGCTCAGCCTGTGGTGGGTGTGGCCTGCTGCTTCTTTGTACTGATTTTTGCATGAAAAACAGGCAATTACAGTCATTTTTGCATACTCGCTCATACTCTTGGTAGATAATGATTGAGCCCCATATGTGTTTCAGATAAAAAGGATTTTCATTTTATTTGGACACACACAGAACCCGGCCGCGCCGGGTTCTGTTTGCCTGCTTTGCGGCACATAAGGAGGCCACAGTTGCGCAGTCAAGGATCTGAGCATCTGTTTTTTCGCCATTTCACCGGACAGGGACGTATCGATGGTCTCTGCATTCTGCTGGTCACTCACCTGCTTCCCGATCGCCCCCGTTTTATAGACGCTCTCGGTCAGATTGGACGGATTGGCGCCATTTTGCCCAAACCGAAATCGGTACACGGTCCGACCCTGGAGTGGGTATCCCAGCACTATCCGGTGCTGCCCCTCAACCGGCGCTGGACCAATGAACCCGACAGCATCATCCAGCAGATTGCGCCGCTGGTGGCCCCCCACGAGCGGTTGCTGATCCTCGATATAGGCGGTTACTTTGCCAAAACCCAGGTGATCTTGAGTGAATACTTCGGCCCCCGTTTTCTCGGGGTGGTGGAGATGACCGAGAACGGCCATCAACGCTATGAACAGGAGGTGCTGGCAACCCCGGTGGTGTCGGTGGCACGCAGCCCCCTCAAGCAGGCTGAGGATATCCAGATTGGTTTGAGCGTGGTCTACTCCGCGGAGTCGCTGGCTCGTAATCTCAACCGTACTTTCAACGTCTGCGAAGCCGTGCTGTTTGGCTATGGCAAGGTGGGGCGCAGCATCGCCCGCGACCTGCGTTGTCGCAACCTTCATCTCGGGCTGGTGGAAACAGATGTGCTGCGACAGGTCGAAGCGCTCTCGCACGGTTTTCGTCTGATCACCAAGGCCGAGGCGTTGAGCCGTGCCGAGCTGGTGATCTGCTCTACCGGCAACGGCTCGCTGGACTTGACGGATCTACAGGCGCTGCGCCCCGGCACCATGGTCGCCTCGGTCACCTCGGCCGACGACGAGTTTGCCTTCTCGCTGGCCCAGTTGCCGTGGCCGAGCGAAGAGGTGTGCCCCCATGTGCTGGCCCTCAACCGGCCGGATGGTACCCTGATCTACCTGCTCAACCGGGGCGAGGCGGTCAACTTCGTCCATGGCGCCGTGATTGGTGAATATGTCTATCTGGTGCTGGCGGAGATCATGGAAGGGATCCGGATGCTGGCGGCAGGCCCTCTTGCACCCGGCCTGTTCGAGCTGCCAGAATCGGCGATGCGTACCATTGCCCGCCATTGGCTGGCCGATTTTCATGGGGTTGATCAGCACTGATTTGACCAAACCGGGAGCGGCCATTGGGCGGCCGTACGCCACTTCCCGCCATTGTCGCTTTTTTATGGAGTCACTCATGACCGAGTCTGAAACCCTGATCAGCAAACCCCGCATCGAAATCCGCTACTGCACCCTCTGTCGCTGGATGCTGCGCGCCGCCTGGCTGGCGCAGGAGCTGCTATCCACCTTCGACAGCGATCTGGGGGAGGTGGCGCTGGTGCCGGCCAGCAAGGGGGAGTTCCGCATTCTGGTGAGCGGGGTGCAGGTGTGGGATCGGGTGGTCGATGACGGCTTCCCCGAGGCCAAGGAGATCAAGCAGCGGGTGCGTGACGTCATCGCCCCTGAGCGGGATCTCGGCCACTCGGATCGCAAGGCGGCCGAGTAACGCCAGATGGGCCGAGCGCCTCGAAAAGGTGCTGAGCATGAGAGCTAAAGGAGAGGGAGGCGATGGCCTCTCTCTCCTTTTTTGCCTTTGGCTGTTTGCCTGGCGCCTGCAGGGCTATGAGCGCGGCTCGGCCAGATGACTGCCGATATAGCGGGCCCGCTTGTGGGGCTTGATGCGGCTCACATCGACCCACACCAGCCCGTCGATGCAGTGGTTGAAGTCGGGGTCGATACCAAAGTCCATAAATTGCACCCCGCCCGGCTCGCACAGCTCGGAGTACTGCTTGTAGAGGGTGGGGATGGCGCAGCCCAGATTGTCGAGACGGGCCTTGAGTGCTTTGAGATCGGCGCCGTAATCCACCCCTTCGAACAGAGGCTGCGTCTCGGGGTAGGGACGGCGGGAGGGGGCCAGCGCCAGCTCGGGGGCAAAGTGCTGGCGGTAGAAGCTCACCAGCAGATCCTTGGCCGCCGGCGGCAGGCTGCCGGAGAGCGACACCGGGCCAAACAGGTAGCGGTAGCGGGGATAGCGGGCCAGATAGGCACCGATGCCGAACCAGAGATAATCGAGCCCCCGCTTGCCCCAGTAGGCGGGCTGGATAAAGCTGCGGCCAAGCTCGATGGCCTGCTCCAGCCGGGGCAGCAACTTATCCTCAAAGCCGAACAGGGTGTGGCTGTAGAGGCCATCCTTCCCCTTGCTGGCCAGCAGCTCCGCCACAGGGGCGAACCGGTAGGCACCGATAATATCGAGCCGGGCCGGATCCCAGAGGATCAGGTGGTGATAGTCGTTGTCAAAGCCATCGAGATCCCGCCGCTTGCCGGATCCTTCCCCCACTGCGCGAAAGGCGATCTCCCGCAGTCGCCCCAGCTCGCGCAGGATCACCGAGTGACTCAGTTCGTGGCGGCGGTAGAGGTAGATCCCCTGACCATCCGGGGTGGTGCCGAGCTGTTCGCAGCTTTCGATGGCCTGTTTGAGCTGGCGGCGATCCTCCGGCAGGGCGATGGGGGCCTCGGTCTGCAGCCGTCCCGCCTTGCCACGGCCAATCCGGTAGAGGTGGTTGCGCACCAGCCGCGCCGCCGTCTTGGCGGGTAGATCCTGAAAACTGCCGAGCGGAATGCGCGCTCCTATGGTCACCGGCAGGGTCTGCCCCTGCTGGCGAAACAGCTGGCGTACCAGCAACAGGGCGGAGGCGGGCTTGTTGAGCCAGGAGGCGAGATAGAACCAGAGGCTATTGCGTCCCCCCAGATGGATGGGCACCAGCGGGGTGCGGGTGCGCTGGGCCAGCTTGATAAAGCCTGCCTGCCAGGGGCCATCTTTCACCCCCTTGAGGCCAAGCCGCGAGACTTCGCCTGCGGGGAAGATCACCAGTGCCCCTTCATGGGCGAGGTGTTCATTCATAGCGATGATGGCCTGTCGATCGGTCTTGCCCTCCATATTGTCCACCGGCAATAGCAGAGGGCGCAGCGGCGCGAGCTGGGCCAGCAGCTGGTTGGCGACGATCTTCACATCGGGGCGGATGCGACCGAGCAGTTGCAGCAGCGCCAGTCCGTCCAGCGAGCCGATGGGGTGGTTGGCAACAAGAATGACCCGGCCGCTGGCGGGAATATGCTCCAGTTGCGCCTCGCTGACCCGATAGTCGAAATCGAGCTGGGTCAGCGCCTGCTCGACAAAGTCGAGGCCGCGCAGGTGCGGGTAGCGGGCGGCAAAGTCGGCAAAGGCACGTTCGTTGAGCAGCCAGCCCAGCAGCCGCTTGAACAACGGGGTGAGCAGGGGGTAGCCAAGCAGGCGGGGGAAGTTCTGGGTCAGCAGGGTATCGATAGTGAACATCTGGAGGGCTCCGGCGATCCGTTGCTCCCAGCATGATGTGACACTGTTCCCGCGACATGTCAGCGGGATGACAGTTTGATGGCAGCGGCGGCCAGTTGCTCCTGAGCGACTCTCCCCGGTTTCCCTTTGTTGATGGGTGATGGCCAGATACCAAGGGGGGAGCCGGTTAACCGGCTCCCCCCTTGGTTGTCATGGTAATCGATTAACCGCGCCAGGCTGCGGTGAGGCGCACCAGCTCCACCAGGGTGGCGACCGATTTCTCCATGGATTGCAGCGGGATGAACTCGTGCTTGCCGTGGAAGTTGTGGCCACCGGTGAAGAGGTTGGGGCAGGGCAGGCCCATAAAGGAGAGGCGGGCGCCATCGGTACCGCCGCGAATGGGCTTGATTTTCGGCACCACGTCGGCGGCTTCCATGGCGGCCTTGGCCAGCTCGACGATATGCATGTGCGGCTCAATCTGGCTGCGCATGTTGCGATAGCTGTCGGTCAGGGTCAGCTCGATGCGGGCCTTGGGATACTCGGCCTGCAGGGTAGCGACCCGGCTCTGCATCTCGGTCTTGCGCGCGGCGAAGTGCTCGTCGTCGAAGTCACGGATGATGTAGTGCAGGGTGCTCTCCTCCACGGTGCCGCTCATCTGGGCCAGATGGAAGAAGCCCTCATACCCTTCGGTGCACTCCGGGGTCTGCTCGGCAGGCATGGCGGCGTGGAAGCGGGCGGCCAGGGTCTGGCTGTTGATCATGCTCCCCTTGGCGGTGCCGGGGTGGACGTTATTGCCGATAAAACGAACTGTGGCGCTGGCGGCGTTGAAATTTTCATACTCCAGCTCGCCCAGTTCGCCGCCATCCACGGTATAGGCCCACTTGGCCGGGAATCTCTCCAGCGGGAACAGGTTGGCGCCACGGCCAATCTCTTCATCCGGGGTAAAGCCGACCCAGATATCGCCGCGGGGGATCTCGGGGTGGGCCTGCAGGTGGTCGATGGCAGTGAGGATCTCGGCGATACCCGCCTTGTCGTCGGCACCAAGCAAGGTAGTGCCGTCGGTGGTGATGAGATCCTGACCCAGGTAGTTTTTCAGGAAGCGGTAGTCACGAATGGCGAGCACCTCGTCACCCTTGCCAAGGCAGATGTCGCCGCCCTGATAGTTTTCGATGATTTGCGGTACTACCTGCTCCGCCTCGTAGTCGGCGGTGTCCATGTGGGCAATCAGGCCGATGGAGGGGGCGTCCGGCTGGTTGCCTGGCAGGCAGCCGGTGAGGTAGCCGTGCTCATCCAGAGTGACCCGGGTCAGCCCCAGCGCCTTCATCTCTTCTTGCAGGGCACGGGCAAAGATCAGCTGGCCTTCGCTGCTGGGGCAGGCTGGATTGGTCTCATCGGAGCGGGTATGAAAAGTTACGTAACGCAGAAAACGCTCAAGCAGGGTATCCATTAGTCAGCCTCTAACCGATTGTGAGCGGTCATTGTGGCCAATCCGTGCGGGGCACTCATTGCGTCAGCGCAGGTTTTTCCCATTTTTTGACGCAAGGGAAGAGCGGCGAATGTGCGGCGCGCGGGGCAACGTCCGGGAGGGAGATCGCATAAATGTGGCATTTATTGCGATATTTAGGCGCTGGCGGTGGCGGCCAAATTCCCCTCAGCGACCGCACAGCAAGGCGTCAGCCCAATCATGGCGTTTTCACACACTTTTCAAGGGGAAACCGGGCTGTCGCATAACCTGCGCCATCCCATAGCCCGCCTGCCCGCCAGCAAGATTTGATCGACTTATTAAAAGGGGATTTTGAACACTATTTTTTATTGTCACTGCCCGCGGTAAGTGTGTACACTCCGCGCCGATCCAAGGGCAACCCTGAAGCAGGCAGAGCCGCCAGAAACCCGACCGATCATACGCCTATAGGGCGAGGCACGCAGAAACGACAGACACTGCTGGGGAATGGTTTCTTTAATACCGGTTAGGCTCCGGTATCAGGGAGAACAACAGACTCTCATCCTTCATTTGACCGAGTGGGCCACCGGCTCATCATCTTCCCTTGTCATGGGCGGTCACTGACGGTGAGGTGGGCTGTGGTTGTTGTCGTCTATCAACACGCATGCGTGCTGGCGCCTTCGCTTCTCTTCCTTGGAACCCTCTCCTTCTGTCGGGATCGCTGCCGAATGATGAACGGACGGCGTGGCTGATGTCGTCTGTCATCAAAGTACCGCGGCGCAACGTAAAGTCGCACCGCATACCGTTGAGCTTGATGTAAAGCCACCAGCCCCACATCAAGACTCGTTACTTCCCCAAGATCCACCAGGCAGCCTCTGGCTTGCCGCGATGTGCAAAGGGTTGGTTTGGGTGGCTGCGTCTCGTGATGGCAGCGCTCGCCATACTCTGCACTAGATGGTCTGGATGTGATTGAGGGTAACGAAGGCGACTTTGGGTCGCTCATTTGCGAGGCATAGCCCATGACTAACTGGTCCAGCAAGGACTCCTTGAAGGTCTACAACGTTCCCTACTGGGGTGCGGGTTTTTTCAATATCAATGACGCCGGCCATGTGACCGTCGCCCCCGACAAGTCACGCCCTGACGCACAGATCGTGCTTTCTGACGCCATCGAACAGTTGCGCCAGTCCGGGCTGACCACCCCCGTGCTGCTGCGCTTCCCTGACATCCTCAAGAGTCGGGTCGATGCGCTGTTCAATGCCTTCGGTCAGGCCATCGAAAAGTCAGGCTATGAAGGGGACTACCTCTGCGTTTACCCGATCAAGGTAAACCAGCAGCGTCGTGTCATCGAGACCATCAGCCAGTCCTACAGCGACAAGCCCCGGCTTGGCCTGGAAGCTGGTTCCAAACCGGAACTGCTGGCCGTGCTGTCCCATCACCATGAGCAAGGCTCGGTGATCGTCTGCAACGGTTACAAAGACCGCGAATATATCCGCCACGCCCTCCTGGGCAACCTGATGGGCCACAAGGTCTACATCGTGGTGGAGAAGCCCTCCGAGCTGGAAATGGTGCTGGACGAGTCAGCTCGTCTCAACATCAAGCCCAACATCGGGGTGCGTGCCAAGCTCGCTTCCACCGGCTCCGGCATGTGGGAATCGAGCGGCGGCTCCATGTCCAAATTTGGTCTCTCCGCCTCCCAGATCCTGGCGCTGATCGAACGTCTGCGCGGGTTGGGCAAGCTGGATTGCCTGCAACTGCTGCACTTCCATCTGGGCTCCCAGATCGCCAATATCCGCGACATTCAGGGTGGTATCCGCGAGTGCGGCCGTTTCTACGCTGAACTGCGTCGCCTCGGTGCCAACATCGAAGTCGTGGACGTCGGTGGTGGCCTGGGGGTGGACTACGAGGGAACCCGTTCCCAGAGCCACTGCTCCGCCAACTACAGCCTCTCCGAGTACGCCAACAACGTGGTATGGGGCATCGGCGATGTCTGCCGCGAGTTCGACCTGCCGCACCCGACCATCATCAGCGAGTCCGGCCGTGCCCTGACCGCCCACCACGCCGTGCTGGTCACCAACATCATTGGTGCCGAAGGGGTGGAGATGAACGACATCAGCGCGCCGGACGAAGATGCACCGACCATTTTGCAGAACATGTGGAAAGGCTGGCTGGATCTGCGCAGCGAAGATCCCTCCCTGCTGGAGATCTTCCATGACTCGGTGGCAGATCTGGGTGACGTGAATACCCAGTACACCATGGGTCTCTTGAACCTTGAGCAACGTGCCTGGGCCGAGATGCTGCACCAGAACACCTGTCTGGCGCTCAAAGAGCTGCTCAATCCGGTCAACCGCAACCACCGCGCACTGGCTGACGAACTGAGTGAAAAGCTGGCGGACAAGTGCTTTGCCAACTTCTCCCTGTTCCAGTCCCTGCCGGATGCCTGGGGTATCGGTCAGGTGTTCCCGGTGATGCCGTTGGCAGGCCTCGAGCGTCCGCTCACCCGTCGCGGCATCCTGATGGATATCACCTGTGACTCCGACGGTCAGGTCGAGCACTACGTCGATGGTCTGGGGGTTGAGAGCACCCTGCCGATGCCGGTCTACGGCGAGAACGAAGAGTGCCACGTCGGCTTCTTCCTGGTCGGCGCCTATCAGGAGATCCTGGGGGATCTGCACAACCTGTTCGGTGACACCCACTGCGCGGAAGTGTGGCTGGACGAGGAGGGCAAGATGGACATTCGCAACGTGGTGCGCGGCGACACAGTCGATCAGCTGCTGCGTTACGTCAACATCGACCCGTCCGTTATCCGCGAGAACTACCAGCGGATCGTTTCCCACCCGGCACTGGACGATGCCACTCGCAAAGCCCTGCTCGACGAGCTGGAGCTGGGCCTGCAAGGCTACGCCTATCTGGAAGACGAATAAGCCTCTGGCTTGTTTGCCCCGTCGGAAACAACATGACGGGAATGAAAAAATGGCGCCTGCGGGCGCCGTTTTTGTTGTCGGGGGGCCATCTGGCGATATGACGGGGCACTCGGCCCATCTTCATTCGGATAACCGATGGTGGCTCAGGGCACCGCAGGCCACAGATCTGGCAGATATCTGTCCCTTGCAGCCGCTTCCCTTGATCTGCATCAAGCTTGAACCTCGGTGGTTATTTTACGGTCAGGAGTGATGTTGATGGGATGTAACAAAAGGATGTGCATATGGAACTGAAAAGGGACCCGAGATGCTATACCGACGTCTGTATCGACGGTAAGTGGTATCACTATGACCACTGCAGCACCAACGTCTACATGCTGATGGGGGGCGCTGCGCCGAGCCTTCAGCTGGCCTATGAGCCGAGCAGCGAAGAGGAGCTGATTGAGATGCTCCAGCAGTTGGCCCGCTTCTGAGTCACAAGATTAACCCCTCGCCATATGGCCATCGGGCACGTTGCCACGATGGCCACCACTCTTCACCGTTGCACCTAATCTCGGCGGGTTTTATTACCCAGTAGCCCCTTGCCAATCTCCAGCATGGCGACGGCCGCGGCGTAGCTGGTATCAGACTTGCCTATCTCATCCGCCACATAGAGAAAATTGGATTGGTACTTCTCGACGGCCTCTCGCGGGCTGGTTGCGTCAATAAAGTCTTCTTCCACCTCGAATCCTTGGGTCAGCAACGCCGCCTTTTCATTCAGAAAAGTCGGGGATGCCATATCGATAAAGGTGTATTGCTGCCGATTGGACGCCGGAACGGTAAAAAACTGGTATCTGGCCATGGGTAAATCCTCGCTTGAAGCGGGTGATGGATGAGGTGACGCTGGTTTTAATCTGTGGCTCGCAGGCGGCTTGGTTTCCCTCGACATCGCACACAGTGCGCGTCAAGAATGCCGCATTTTGTTTTCGTTCGAGACTACTTTGTTGGCGTCTGCCCGGCAAGTGGGGCGCAGGGATTTTCTGGATGACCCGTGCAACTGAGGAGTTGTGGGCAGGCGTGAGGTCGGGGTAATGCCGGGCTCATATTGAGCCCGGCTTGTCAGCGTTCTGTCACAGCACGAAGCTCTGCACCATGGCGCGCAGCTGTTCGGTGAGCTGGTGGATCTGGCGGGCGGCGTCGCGGGCGGCGTTGGCCACTTGCAGCGCCTCGTCACTGCCATCGGAGATGCGCACCACGTTGCGTTCGATCTCGTTGACCACGGCGCCCTGCTGCTCGATGGCGCTGGCGATGATGGCGTTGGTATCGACCATCCGATCCACCTTCTCGGTGATGGCGCCAAAGGCCTGTTGCGCCTCCTGCGCCAGACCGACCCCCTCCTGCGCTTCATGGCTGGCCGCCGACATGGCGGTGACCGAGGCGCGGGCGCCGGATTGCAGCTGTTCAATCATCTGCTGGATCTCGACGGTGGCGCCCTGGGTGCGGTTGGCAAGAGACCGCACCTCGTCGGCGACCACCGCAAAGCCGCGTCCCTGTTCACCGGCCCGAGCCGCTTCGATGGCGGCGTTGAGGGCCAGCAGATTGGTCTGTTCGGCGATGCCACGGATCACGCTGATGACGCCGCCAATCTGGCTGCACTGCTGTTCCAGTTGGCCGATGGTCTCGGCGGTGCGCAACACCTCGCGGTTGATATGGTCGATGGCCTTGATGGTGCGCTCCACCACATCCTCGCCCTGACCGACCACGTTCTGTGCCTCCTGCGTCATGCGGGCAGCTTGCAGGGCGTTGCCCGCCATGTCCTGTGAGGTGGCGGCCAGCTCCTTGATGGCGGTGGCGACCTGATGGGTCTCTCCTTGCTGATCGGCAATCACCTCCTGCGAGCGGCAGGTGCGCGCTTCGATCTCGGTGGCGCTCTCCACCACGGTGACGCCATTTTCCCGCACCCGCAGCATCAGGGTGCGCAGGGTCTCCAGCGTCACGTTGTAATCCCGGCTGATGGCGGCCAGCTCGTCCTGACCGACGATCTCGATATGCTGGCTGAGATCCTGGGCGTTGACCCGGGCGGCAATATCACGCACCCGCGCCACGGTTTCGCGCAGGGAGAGATAGGCGCCGATCATCAGGTAGAGGTAGAGCAGCAAGCTAGCGGTCAGCGGCGCGGTGACCCACCAGAAGTGGCGTTGGTTGGCGGCCAGCCGCTGACGCAGATCGGCCTCCAGCCGCTGGCGTACCTGGCCTGCCAGCGCGGTGATGGCCTCGTCCATCTTATCCCCCAGTGCTTGCACCTCCTTGGTGGAGAGCTGCACCAGCTGATCCTTCATCATCTTGTTTTCCATGGTCTCGACCCCCTGCCGCACCAGCTGCATCAGGGCATCGGTCTGCTGACCCAGCCCGGCGCGGTAGGCCGGTTCAATCTGGTAGAGCAGGGTCAGGTCGGCCTCCAGCTCCTGCAGAGTGGCGCTGATCAGGTCAAGACGAAAACGCAGGCCGCTGTAGCCTTCTGCCTGAAACAGGCCGAAGTCGGCGATGGTGGCGGCGCGATCCCGCACCTGGGCCAGCAGGTCGCGCAGCTGCGGCAACCGCTCGCTGGCGAGGATCACCATGTAGTAGGTGCCGAGCGCCGGATCCTGGATCAGACTGCTGGCGGCGGTAATGTGCTTGTAGAGGTGGCGCACCTCGGTCAGCAGCTTGTCGTGGCGCAGGTTGCTCTGCTCCACTTCCAGCTTGCCCGCTTCACTCTGCAGGGCGGCCCAGCCCTGCTGGATCACCTCAAAGGAGGGGTTGTTCTGGCGGGTGTCGGCAAAGGCCTGCAGGCTCTGATCCACCGCTTGTGCCGCTGCCTTGAGCTGATCGTCACCGACCGGATCCACCTCATAGGCGTGGCGGGTCATCAGATTGCGATGGGTGAGCAGGGCCTGTTCGATGGCGGGAATGGGGGCGAGATTGACCACGCCAGCCAGCTCCCGGTTGGCCTGCGCGTTGTCATCCTGCAGCCGCCCCAGCAGATTGGTCATGCTGTAGGCCAGTGGCAGCAGCATCAGGCAGGACCAGAGTAGGAATTTGTATTTGAAGGAGAGCTGATTGCCCAGCCGGATGGCCGGGTTGAAAATCCATTTCATATTAGGCCTCGATACCCGATGTGGCGGGTCTATGCGGTGATGCCTGAATAGTACTCTGCGCAGGCCCCCTTGGGGGAGGCCGCATTGCAAGTTGTGATCTCTCTGGCTTTTTGCCCCGACGCCTCCTCTGGCGCAATAGAAAACGGGCCACCCGAAGGTGACCCGTTATTGATGAAGGTATGTCCGGTTGCAACCGATCAGTTGAACGCCAGGAAGGGCGAGACACAGAGCAGCAGGCCGGTGACGATGATGATGTAAAGGGAGGTGCCCTTGTACTTGTGCAGCGCCGGTACCTGATAGACCAGATAGGCCGGGATGAGGCAACCCACCATGCCGAAGATGGGGCTGCAGATGGAGGTGAAGCTCAGCACCGGTGCGTTGAGCACGATGGCACCCCAGGAGAGCATGACGGTAAACACCATGATCCCTTTGCCTACCAGACCCTTGTTGATGCGGTTTTCCGGCATCACGCGGCGCAGCAGGTTCATCGCCAGACCCTGACAGGCTTCACGGAAACCGAGGTAAACGCCGAAGTAGGCGGTCATCACCGCGAAGATGTTGAGGGTGAGGCTCAGGAGCTTGAGGGTCTGGCCGGGCATCCCCTGCGCCACCATCGCCAGTGCAGAGATGTTCTCCTCGGAGGCTTTGACCGCCTGATCGTGGCCCATGGCAAGGGTAAAGGAGACCGCGTAGAAGAACACCACCACGAACAGGATGCCGAAGGCGATATTCATGGCGCGCATCGCCTTGAAGCGGGCCACTTCCAGCGACTTTTCCCGCGAGCGGTAGGAGATCACCATGGGGCTCAGGCTCTGGATAAAAAGGATAGAGGTGAGGGTAAAGGGCAGCATGATGATGGCATCCTTCATCCAGTCACCGGCGGCGGGCATGGCGGTGATGTTGGCCGCATCCCACTTGTCCACCATCATCAGGCCGAGCACCGCCACCACGCTGATCTTGGTCAGCACCATAAAGGTGGAGATCTTGAACAGCAGGTTCTCGCCGCGCGAGGCCAGTGCTACCAGACCGCAGATCAGCACCAGACCGTAGAGCGGGTTTTCGGAGAGCAGGCCGTCGGTGACGCCGAAGCTCTGCAGGAAGGAGGCGCTGTCATTGGTGATGGCGGTGGAGTAGACGAAGACCCAGATCACCAGCATCACGAAGTAGAGCGCGCCGAGCAGTACACCCCAGTTCTTGCCGAGGTAGCCGGTGATGACGCTGGGGTAATCCTTGCACTCCGGCGAGGTGGCCAGAGTGTTGATAAAGAGGCGCTGGAACATGTACATGGCGGGGTAGCCGATCACCGCCGAGAGCAGGAAGACCCACAAGCCCATCAGCCCCACCTGTACCGGCAGGAAGACGATCCCCGCGCCGATGGCCATGCCGATGCTCATGATGATCCAGCCCCAGTCGGTGCTGTCGAAGCGAACCGCTTCTTTCCATTCCAGCGTGCCCATCACGGGGCTGGCGAGTGTAGTGCTATGCGCGTCCATTAAAACCTTCTTTTTTGTAGGGATGTGGGAAAGCGGCGCAAATATAGTTGAATAAAACTATCATAAACAATGCCCATAAGAGTACTTTTGTTCAAATCAGGATGGTGATCACGGTTTATATTGAGGCCGAAAGGTGCCTTTAAACGCCATTTTTGTATCTTTTTGTTGAATGGATAAAATAAAAAGCAAATAATGTTGAACGGAATGAGATTCATGACTGCAAAAAAAATTGCACAAACAGGAGTGGCTATATGAAACGCATCATCACAGCAGCAGCGGCACCTGACGCTATCGGTCCCTACAGCCACGGCTCTGCCTATGGCGACCTCATCTTTACCTCCGGTCAGTTGCCGGTCTGCAAGCAGCAGGGTGGTGTGGTGGAAGGGGGGATTGCCGCCCAGACCCGCCAGTCACTGGAAAACCTGAAATCCGTGCTGGAAGCCGCTGGCGGCTCGCTGGATACCGTGCTCAAAACCACCTGCTACCTCGCCGAGATCAGCGATTTTGCCGCGTTCAACGAGGTCTATAAAGCCTATTTCCAGAAAGATTGTCCGGCGCGCAGCTGCTTCGCAGTGAAGGATCTGCCGATGGGCGTCAAGGTTGAAGTGGAAGCGATCGCCCATATCGCTCGTTAATGCTGATAAAAAGGTTCAAGTGATGAAACAAGCGTGGCAGCAGTATCTGCAGATTATTCAAGAGGTTGTCAAACCAGCGCTGGGTTGTACCGAGCCAATCGCCGCCGCCTATGCCGCGGCTGTCGCCACCCGGCAACTGGGCTGTGAGCCCGGTCGCCTCGAGGTTGCGGTGTCGGACAATCTCTATAAAAATTCGATGGGTGTCTATGTACCGGGCACCGGCAAGATCGGTCTGGCCATTGCGGCCGCGGCCGGTGCCATCGGCGGCAACGCCGATGCCGGGCTGGAGGTGCTGGCTGCGATCCAGCCAGCACAGGTGGATCGTGCCCAGCAGCTGATCGATGCCGGCAAGGTGCAGGTGAGCCGCACCGCCGCCCCCGAGTTTATCTTCTGCCGCGTGACCGTTTATGGCACTGATGGCAAGGGTGAAGAACACAGCGCCGAAGTGACCCTGTGCGGCGGTCATACCCGCATCGTCGAGCAGCGCCGCGATGGCGAGGTGACCTTCACCGCTGATCAGAGCCAGGGCGGTGCCACCGGTTCCATCTGCGACGGGGTAGATATCAGCATCGCCGCCATCTACGAGTTCGCCACCCAGGTGGAGTTCGAGCAGATCAGGTTCATCCTCAAAGCTTCCGAGCTTAACGGCAAGCTCTCCGCCGAGGGGATGAACAACCCCTATGGTCTCGAGATCGGGCGTACCATGCAGCAGAACATCAATGCCGGTCTTATAGGTGAGGATGTGATGAACCGTATCGTGATGATGACGGCGGCCGCCTCCGATGCCCGCATGGGGGGCGCGACCCTGCCAGCCATGAGCAACTTCGGCAGCGGCAACCAGGGCATTGCCGCCACCATTCCGGTGATGGTAATTGCCGAGCGCTTTGCGGCCAGCGAAGAGCAGCTGGCTCGCGCCCTCATCATGAGCCATCTGGGCGCCATCTATATCAAGTCCCACTATCCGCCGCTGTCGGCCTTCTGTGGCAATACCGTGACCAGCGCGGCCGCCTCCATGGCCATGGTCTATCTGGCGGGCGGCAGCTTCGAGCAATCCTGCTTCGCCATCCAGAACGTGCTGAGCGACAGTGCCGGTATGGTATGTGACGGGGCGAAAGCCTCCTGCGCCATGAAGGTGAGTACCTCCTCCGGTGCGGCGGTGCGCGGCTTCCTGATGGCCCTCAACAGCCACTCGGTGTCGGGGCAGGGGATCGTCGCAGGTGACGTGGATCAGACCATCCGCAACGTCGGCCAGATGGTGAAGGAGGGCATGTCTGCCACAGACAGCACCATTATTGATATCATGTCCGCCTGATGTCCCTGTCGGTTGCTGCCCGGCGCCTATTGTCCGGCAGCAACCCTTGCAAGAAGGTCCCATTGTGAAGTTGCAAGAGTTGAGTCCGAGCGATTTTGAGATCCTCAAGTCGATGGAGAACATAGTGGATGGCATCGCCGCCATGTATGGTCAGCACACCGAAGTGCTGCTCCACAGTCTGGATGCGCGCAATCCCTCGATCGTCAAGATTGCCAACGGCCATATCACCGGCCGCAGTGTCGGCGCTCCCATCACCAATCTGGCGATGATGAAGCTCAAGAGCGGGCAGGATATCTCCAGCCCCTACATGACCAAGTGCGCCACCGGCAAGACGCTGCGCTCCATCACCACCGTGATCCGCAACGGGGAGCACAGGGCCATCGGACTGCTTTGCATCAACAGCGACATGGATGCCCCGTTGCAATCCGTGCTGCGCACCATGATGCCGGAGTGCATGCATCCCCACGAGAGTCATGCCACCCCGGAGGTGTTCGCCCGCAACATCGACGAGGCGCTAAACAGCACCATAGACACCGTCAGTGCCGAGGTACGTGGCAACGAGGCGGTGCCGCCGTCCCAGAAGACCCGGGTCATCGTCAACCAGCTGCACGACATGGGGATCTTCGAACTGAAGGACAGTGCCCAGATCGCCGCGCGCCAGCTCGGCATCTCGGTCCACTCCATCTACCGCTATCTGCGGGAGATCAAGAAGGGCTGAGCCGGTTCACTCTGGCCAAATTGACAGCAAACGGGTCGGTACTGACCCGTTTTTTACGCCTGCGTTTACACGTCTGTTTGGGTTATCCCCCGGGCTCATCTGCTATCATCGTCCCCCTTATTTTTCTATCTATCTGAACGTGCTGGAGAAACCATGTCCCGACTCATCTATCTGCTGCGCCACGGCCAGACCCGATTCAATGCCGAGCAGCGTCTGCAGGGGCGTTGCAACTCCGATCTGACCGACAAGGGCGAGGCGCAAGCCATCGCCATGGGGCGGCGGCTTGCCGACGAACTGGCGGACCCTACCCGCTGGACCGTCTATGCCAGCCCGCTCGGCCGTGCTCGTCAGACTGCGCTGCTGGTGTGCGAGCAACTGGGGTTGGCGGCGGATCGCATCGTCTGGGACGATCGGTTAATGGAGCTGGGCATGGGGGAGTGGGAGAGCAGCCAGATCCCGGCGCTGCGGCTCGCCCACCCCGAACTCGATACTGGCAAGGGGGACTGGTATCTGCAGGCACCTGGGGCCGAGTCCTTCGAGAGCATTCAGCGCCGGGCACAGCAGTGGTTGCAGGATCCCGCGCTCGCCGAGCGGGCCATCGTCATCTCCCACGGCCTGCTCGGCGCCATGCTGCGCGGCGTCTATGCCGATCTCGACTATGAGGCGACCTGGGCACAGGAGTTGCCGCAAGATGCCTTCTATAAGCTGCAGGATGGTCATATCACCCGCATTGCCTGCTGACAGTCGCTGACGGCGGTGAGCGTGGTAGGCGTTGGGTTGAATGGGGTTGCGATCAGGGGATCAGGATCCACTCTCGTCTGACCCCGTTGTATACCGAGCTCAGGCCATATCGTTGCCAGATGTCGGCCATGGCATCGTCGAATACCCCCAGCGTGAGGGCGGCGCGCAGGCGTTTCACAGTGCTGGGTGGCAGTTGCGGGTGACAGGCCAGCCAGCGTTCGACCCGGGCCAGCACCATCACCCGCTGGACCGGTTTCCCTTGGACGGGGGCGCTCACCAGCTCGGGGAGTACGTCACTGATCAGTAGATCGAAGCGACCCGCCTGCAGCATGGCGATACCCTGGCCAGCCTTGGGCAGCAGTTCGTAGCGGATCGCCGCATTGTCGAGGAGCTCTCTCAGCTCGGCCACATCGATGGCACCAATGCGATAGTTGCGTAGCGCCTCGATATTGCTCAGTGGTTTCACTGTACCCTGCCGGGCATAAACTGCCAGGGTGATCGGAGCAATACGTGCTACATAGCGGAGGGTTTCGGCATTTTCGGCGGAAAAGTGCACGGCAAGCCCGCAGCTGTTTGGCTCGGTCGTCACTATCTTGAGCAGGCGGCGCATCGGCTTGGCCTGAAAGTGGATCTTGATATCCTGCTGCTGCGCCAGACGGGCAAAGGCATCGACATAGGGGCCGCTCAGCCCCTCTTTGCTGACCTGAATGAAGGGTGAATCGCCCCCTATTGGGCATACATCTGGATACCGGCTCTGAACCTTACTGATCCCCTCATTTTTTGAGACTCAAATAATTCCAAATGTGCGGGTATATAACCGATGCTGCTTCAGGTAATAGGTGAATTTTTCCATCAGTAAGCGAGCGTAGGCCTCTTTCATCTTGGGGAGTAATTGGTAGTAAATGACGCCCTGTCGAAAGAACGAATAGGTCCGCGTTTTGCTCGTGTTGACCTTGATGGTTCTCTCCAGACCTGCACTGTCACCCGCCTTGCCCAACAGGGTTAACAGCACTATCGCCAGCGCACTGAACAGAAACAGACGGTCGCGGCGAGCCGTGTTACTGATGCGCACCTCTCCCATTCCCATGCCAAATTTGTAGTCCTTGATGTCACGAAAACTGGTCTCGATACCCCAGCGTTGACCGTAGAGTTGCAATGCCTTGGCAGCGCTCAAATCGACCCGATTGCTGGCTAAAAACCAGGGCTCTTTCATGTCGCTCTTTTGACAGCAATACACCCGCTCTACCCGTTGCCGTTGATTGGTGAGCTCGACCTCTTTGAGTGTGCGAGTCCGCCCGGTGGGGGTCAGCCAGTCACTGGCTGGCACCTGCTCCATACCTGGGTAGCCAACCAGGATATTTCCTTTAAAACGAATGACATAAGCAAAATCCAGCTCTTGTTCCAAACGCTCAAACAACTCCATGTAGCCAAAGCCTCGGTCGGCGACCACAGTGACAAAAATCCCTTCTGGCAAGGTCTGTTTAAGCTTGGTCAGCAGCTCTTTCTCATGAGCATTGCGCTGGCCTTTGAGTCGCGATTTCTGGTGGGTCTTCCACAGAAGCGGAGTGCTGCGGCCATGGCTGGTTTGCAGGCTGATAACCAAGGTGCTGTGGTCATCCGTATCAAACTCGGTCCAGTCCATGGAGACGACGATCTCGGTGCGCTCGGCTACCACATAAGGAACCCAGTCATCAAACAGGCTCCAGACGCTGAGCTTGGTGTTGGTCAGTAAACGGTCGACCTGTTTGACAGCATGCTTTCGCTCAAGGCCATTGGCAAGCGAGAGGCCATTGCCGATGGCATGGATGGCCAACGACCCTGACTCGATAACTCCGAGAGTGGCATTGGCCAGTGACAAGGCGCGCTTGGCATGCATGTCGTGGCCGAATATGTCATCAATGTGGTTAAGGATCATTTCGTGATTGAACATGGAGGGCTATCGCTCGGTATTTGGCGGTCAATACCGGCGATCATACCCCTGAAAGCCGCGCCACGACTCGCCCATATGAGGGGATGGTTGAGGCTCTGAACACAATATTTGCTGAAATAAATATGCAGATAAATCAACGCAGCCCTTGCCTGATATATGAACTTGTCTGCTGTTTGTATGAAGCATCATGCTGCTGAAAATTTTCTGTGAGCCATCTCCCGTCGTTAAACCCAAGAGCCTATACGCTTGACCCGTACCATTAAACCAGAGTCGCTTTGGTTTATTTCACCATGCATCACAAAGGAGTGTCACATGTATAAAAAAGTGAAACTGGCGGGCATTATCAGCACCCTTATTCTCTCTGCCTCTGCATATTCTGCCGAGATGACGGTGGGCTTCTCCCAGATAGGTTCTGAATCCGGCTGGCGGGCGGCGGAAACCTCGGTCGCCAAGAGCGAAGCACAAAAACGCGGCATCACCCTGAAGATTGCCGATGCCCAGCAGAAACAGGAGAACCAGATCAAGGCCATTCGCTCCTTCATTGCCCAGGGCGTCGATGCCATCTTTATTGCCCCCGTGGTACAGACCGGCTGGGATCCGGTATTGCAGGAGGCAAAAGAGGCAGAGATCCCGGTGTTCCTGCTGGATCGCAATATCACGGTGAAAGATGACGCCCTCTTCATGACGGGGGTCGCCGCAGACAGCGTCCACGAAGGGGCCGTGGCGGCCCAGTGGCTCATCAAGCAGCAGGATGGCAAGGCCTGCAATGTGGTGGAATTGCAGGGCACCGTGGGGGCCAGCGTGGCGCTGGATCGCAAGAAAGGCTTCCTCGATACGGTCGCGGCCGTGCCCACCATCAAGATCATCCGCACCCAGTCAGGGGACTTTACCCGCAGCAAGGGCAAGGAGGTGATGGAGAGCTTCATCAAGGCGGAGAATAACGGCAAGAATATTTGCGCCGTCTACGCCCACAACGACGACATGGCCATCGGTGCCATTCAGGCTATTAAAGAAGCTGGGCTGAAACCGGGCACGGATATTAAGATCATCTCCATCGATGGCGTGCCGGATATTTTCAAGGCGATGATGGCAGGTGAAGCCAATGCCTCGGTGGAATTGACGCCGAATATGGCAGGCCCCGCCTTCGATGCCCTGCTGGCTTATAAAAAGGACGGCACCCAGCCCCCCAAACTTATCAAGACGGAGTCTATTCTGTTCGAGCCAGAGAGTGCCCAGGCCCAGCTAGAGCTGAAAAAAGACATGGGTTACTAATGCCGCTCGCCCTCTGAGCCAGCCTGTTAAATAACACGCCATATCGGCAACGTTGCGATATGGCGCGTTATATCGGAGAGCCTATTTTCATGTCACAGAACAATCAGGATGTCCTGTTGAACGCCCGCGGGATCTGCAAGACCTTTCCCGGGGTGCGTGCCTTGCATCAGGTGGACTTTTCCCTGCGTCGGGGAGAGATCATGGCGCTGCTCGGCGAGAACGGTGCCGGCAAATCCACCCTGGTCAAGACCCTCACCGGCGTCTATCAGCCCGACGGGGGCCGTATCGAACTCGATGGCATCCCCATCTCCCCGACAGATACCGCCCATGCCCAGCGCCTGGGGATAGGCACCGTCTATCAGGAGGTCAACCTGCTGCCGAACATGTCGGTGGCCGACAACCTCTTCATCGGCCACGAACCCCGCCGCTTCGGCCTCATCGATCGAGCCGCCATGACCCGGCAGGCCCAGGCCATCATGGCAGGATACGGCTTCGAGATGGATGTCACCCTGCCCCTGGGTCACCATTCGGTCGCCATGCAGCAGATAGTGGCCATTGCCCGGGCCATCTCCCTGTCCGCCAGGATCCTGATCCTTGATGAACCGACCGCGAGTCTGGATGCCAGCGAGGTGCAGATGCTCTTCTCCCTGATGGGGAACCTGAGGAACCAGGGGGTGAGCCTGATCTTTATCACCCATTTTCTCGATCAGGTCTACGCCATTAGTGATCGCATCACAGTGCTGCGCAACGGCGAGCTGGTCGGAACTCGCGATACCGCCGCGCTACCGCAACTGGATCTGGTCAAGATGATGCTGGGGCGCGAGCTGGACGACAACGCCCTCAAGCGGGCGGGCAAGACGCTGCGCAGCAATCAGCCCATGGTGTCGTTCAGGGACTATGGCAAGCGCGGGGTCATAGCCCCGTTCAGTCTCGACGTCATGCCAGGGGAGATAGTGGGTCTCGCCGGCCTGCTCGGGTCGGGTCGCACCGAAACCGCCGAGCTGATGTTCGGTATAGTGGCAAGGGATGGCGGCGAGTGTCGGGTGCGGGGCAAAACGGTGACCATCCGCTCCGCACGACAGGCCGCCGCCAATGGCTTTGGCTTTTGCCCGGAGGACCGCAAGAACGCCGGCATCATCGCCTCGGCCTCGGTGCGCGAGAACATGGTACTTGCCCTGCAAGCCCAGCGGGGCTGGCTGCGCCCTCTGCCCCGCAAGGAGCAGGACGAGATCGCCGCTCGCCTTATCGAGCAGCTGGCCATCAAGACCCCGGGGCCGGAGCAGCCCATCCAGTTCCTGTCAGGGGGGAACCAGCAGAAGGTGTTGCTGGCCCGCTGGCTGCTGACCAAGCCGCAGTTCCTGATCCTGGACGAGCCAACCCGGGGCATTGATGTGGGAGCACACGCCGAGATCATCCGGCTCATCGAATCACTCTGCGCCAACGGGCTGGCCCTGCTGGTCATCTCCTCGGAGCTCGAAGAGCTGGTGGGTTATGCCGATCGGGTGATCGTCCTGCGCGACAGAAAACAGGTGGCAGAACTTGCGACGGACGCCCTCAGCGTGCCTGCCATCATGAACGCCATTGCATGTGAGGCCTGATATGACGTCATCCACTATTCCCCTTCCTGGCGGGCCAGCACGCCCCCGCAGAGCGCTGCCCACGGGCACGGCCCAATGCGGGGCCCTGCTCTGCGTGCTGCTCATCAACGCCATGGTTGCCGATAACTTCTTCGCCATCCATATTCAGGATGGCCGGCTGTTTGGCAGCCTGATCGACATCCTCAACCGCTGCGCCCCTGTGGCCCTGCTCGCTCTCGGCATGACCCTGGTGATCGCCACCGGCGGTATCGACTTGTCGGTCGGCGCCGTGATGGCCATCAGCGGGGCCACCATGGCCAGTCTGGCCACTGGCGGTCACAGCCTGCCGGTCATTCTCGCCTCCGTCATCGGAGTGGGCTTGCTGTGCGGCCTCTGGAACGGCTTGCTGGTGGCGGTGTTCAAGATCCAGCCCATCGTCGCGACCCTGATCCTCATGGTGGCGGGCCGGGGCATCGCCCAGCTCATCACCGAGGGACAGATCATCACCTTCAACAACGAGGCCCTGGCCTGGATCGGCAGCGGCGCGCTCTTCTATCTGCCCACCCCCGTCATCATCACCCTGGGGATGGCACTGCTGCTCTGGCTGCTGACCAAGCGCACCGCCCTCGGCCTCTTCATCGAGGCGGTGGGGATCAACATCAGGGCCGCCAAGAACGCCGGGCTCAACACCCCCATGGTGGTGATCGCCACCTACCTGCTGAGCGGTATGATGGCCGCCGTCGCCGGCATGATAGTCGCCGCCGACATCCGCGGTGCCGACGCCAACAACGCCGGGCTCTGGCTGGAGATGGACGCCATCCTGGCGGTGGTGATAGGGGGCACCTCCCTGATGGGCGGGCGCTTCAACCTCGCCCTCTCCCTGGTCGGCATCTTGATCATCCAGGGGGTGAACACCGGGATCCTGCTCTCCGGCTACCAGCCCCAATGGAACCAGATCGTCAAGGCCATGGTGGTGCTGGCGGTGCTGGTCATGCAGTCGCCAGCCCTTAACCACCTGTTCCAGCGAGGGAGTCGCCATGTTTAAACGCAACCTGCCCCTGACGGTGACCGTCATGGTCTTCGTGCTGGGCTATCTGCTCTGCCTGGCCTCCTTCCCGGCCTTCATGTCCACCCGCATCATCTGCAACATACTGACGGACAACGCCTTCCTTGGCATAGTCGCGGTGGGCATGACCTTCGTCATCCTCTCGGGGGGCATAGATCTGTCGGTGGGGGCCGTCATCGCCTTCACCGGCGTGCTGCTGGCCAAGCTAATCGGGGATCTGGGGGTCAGCCCCATGCTGGCCATCCCCCTGGTGCTGGTGCTGGGAGCAGGCTTCGGCGCCCTCATGGGCTGGCTCATCGACACCCTGAAGATCCCCGCCTTCATCATCACCCTGGCGGGGATGTTTTTCCTGCGGGGGGCCAGCTTCCTCATTTCGGAGCAGTCCCTGCCCATCGATCACCCCACCTTCACCTACCTGTCGAGCCTGTCGTGGAAGGTGCCGGGGGGCGGGCGCCTCAGCCTGCTGGCCCTCATCATGCTGGCGGTGGTGGTGTTTGGCATCCTGCTCGCCAACCGCACCCGCTTTGGCAACAACGTCTATGCCATCGGTGGCAACGCCACCTCGGCGGCCCTGATGGGGATCTCGGTGCGTCACACCACCATCCGCATCTACCTGCTCTCCACCACCTTGGCGACCCTGGCCGGCATCGTGTTCGCGCTCTACACCTCGGCGGGCTACCCGCTCGCCGCCGTCGGGGTGGAACTCGATGCCATCGCCGCCGTGGTGATCGGCGGCACCCTGTTGAGCGGCGGGGTGGGCACCGTGTTTGGCTCCCTGTTCGGGGTGCTGATCCAGGGCTTGATCCAGACCTACATCAACTTCGACGGCACCCTCAGCTCCTGGTGGACCAAGATCATCATAGGTCTGCTGCTGTTTTGCTTCATCGGCCTGCAGCGCCTGCTGATCCTGGTCTCGGAACACCGCAAGGCCAACAAGCCCACTCCCTTCAAGCGCCAGGTTGCCGCCATCCCCCTTGAGTGACACCCCCACCGGGCCCGCCATACGCGGGCCCGGTGGCATGCCAGCAGGACGCATTGCGCCGACCTCACGCCGCTTGGTTCAGAACCACAGACCAAGGAGCCGGGGTTATCCGACAACGCCTCAAACAACGGGCATACAGACAATGGTCAGACACCATGGTGACATTGCAGACGAATGCCAACTGCCAAGAGAAGAAAACAGGATCACAGCAAGGCGAAGAGGAAACGAAAAGCGCAAGAGAGATAATGCGGGGCAGATGGCAGTCAGACCCAGGGGGGCACCGAAGTGGCTTCTACGCGTGGCTGAAACAGCCTAAATCGCCACGACAGAGAAGGACAAACGACTGACCGGATTGTTCTTCAAGCAATCCTGTGAATTCGCTGCCATCAAGTTTGATAAACTACTGGGTCGGTAGCTTTTCATTTTCCCCGTAAGCCTTTTTCATTTTCGGCGGCGGGCTACAGGATGCCCATTTTTGCCGCCGTTCAACACATCAGAGCACCTTATCGCGGCAAGATGAGGTATCTTATGCCCCGATTTCATCCATTAAACGGATCCGAGACTCCATATGATCATCAAACCCAAGGTTCGCGGCTTTATCTGCACCACCACTCATCCGGTCGGTTGTGAAGCCAATGTTCGTCGCCAGATTGCTTATACCAAAGCCAAGGGCACCATCGAGAATGGTCCCAAGAAGGTGCTGGTGATCGGCGCTTCCACCGGTTATGGCCTGGCCTCCCGGATTGCGGCTGCCTTCGGTAGCGGCGCCGCCACCCTCGGCGTCTTCTTTGAAAAAGCGGGCACCGAGTCCAAGACCGGTACCGCTGGCTGGTACAACTCCGCCGCCTTCGACAAGGCCGCCAAAGAGGCGGGCCTCTACGCCAAGAGCGTCAACGGCGATGCCTTCTCCAACGAGTGCCGTGCCAAGGTGATCGAGCTTATCAAGCAGGATCTGGGTCAAATCGATCTGGTGGTCTACTCCCTGGCCTCTCCGGTGCGCAAGATGCCGGACACCGGCGAAGTGGTGCGCTCTGCCCTCAAACCGATCGGTGAGGTCTACACCACCACCGCCATCGACACCAACAAGGATCAGATCATCACCGCCACCGTCGAGCCGGCGAACGAGGAAGAGATCCAGAACACCATCACAGTGATGGGCGGTCAGGACTGGGAGCTGTGGATGGCGGCCCTGCGTGATGCAGGCGTGCTGGCCGACGGCGCCAAGTCGGTGGCTTACTCCTACATCGGTACCGATCTGACCTGGCCAATCTACTGGCACGGTACTCTGGGCCGCGCCAAGGAAGATCTGGACCGCGCCGCTGCCGCCATCCGTGGCGACCTGGCTGCCAAGGGCGGCACCGCTCACGTGGCCGTGCTGAAATCCGTGGTGACCCAGGCCTCTTCCGCCATTCCGGTGATGCCGCTTTATATCTCCATGGCCTTCAAGATCATGAAGGAGAAGGGGATTCACGAGGGCTGCATGGAGCAGGTGGATCGCATGATGCGCACCCGTCTCTACGCGTCCGACATGGCGCTGGACGAGCAGGCCCGCATCCGCATGGATGACTGGGAACTGCGCGAAGACGTGCAGCAGACCTGCCGCGACCTGTGGCCGTCCATCACCAGCGAGAACCTCTCCGAGTTGACTGACTACACCGGCTACAAGCAGGAGTTCCTGCGCCTGTTCGGTTTCGGTCTGGACGAGGTCGATTACGATGCGGATGTGAATCCGGATGTGAAATTCGACGTGGTCGAGCTCTGAATCTGACTCAAGTGAAAACAGGGCCCTGCGGGGCCCTAATGCCAGTCAGTTAAGCCTGACTGGCATTGTTTTTATTGGCTTTTTTCACACTATACCTCTGTGGCCTTGGCTTCACGCAGCGGGGGTAACTTCGCTCCCTTCGTTCCGGCAGCACAAACTGTCCCGCCTGTTTCTCCAGGTCAGCTACCCGCTTCGGGATAGTTCCCGGTGACAGGTACGGCATGCAGCTCAGTTCATGGATAAGATAGACCGACGCCATGTGAAAACTCAGCTGGCTGGCCGTGTATCCCTTCAGGCTCGCCGCCATCTTCACCATCTGGCTGCGCAGCAGGTTGTACGCCAGCAGCACGCCCCATAGCTCTTGCCGTATTCCCGCCGCCTTTTTGCTGCGCAGGGTCAATCGGTGTTGTTGCAGGCTGTGCTTCATCTCCCGATAGCCCAACTCGATTTCCCAGCGGTGGCTGTAGAGTTCGACAATGTCGGCGCCCGGGAAACGCATCGGGTCTACCATCGAGGTCAGCACTTGGCGCTCCTTGCCGTTGATAGTGCGAGTCAGCAAGCGGGCTTCCACCGTGTCCGGTAGTTGCGGCCACTTCTTCCTCGCCTGTGGACTGGTATTGAGATGCACCAACACATCCTGACGCCCCAGCTTGCGCACCACCTCGTATTGCGTGCCCTTTTTGAGTGGCAGCAGCCAGTGGCGCTCGCAGCCGGTGGTTTGCCAGGCATGGAGCAAGCCAAGCGAATAGAACCCCTTGTCGAACAGGGTCAGCGAGTGGTCTGGCGTGCGTTCGATAAGCTGCTCGGCCAGCACCATCTCGTTGACGGCGCAGCTTTCCATGACGGCTTGCGTGAGCAGATGGTTGGTGAGTTCCATCTGGCAGAGCATCCGTACCTGCGGATAGGCAGTCTCCCCATGCTGGGTGCCGGGTTTGGCAAAGGCGGCGGCATTGTCCGGGGTATCGGGGGTACGCCACATCACGCCATCGACGGCGAGCAGTTGCAGCCCGGCCCAGCCGGGGTGATTGGCCTGCTGGTGCCAGCGCGAGGCGGTCTCGTGAAACAGCCGTTCGATACTCTTGTCCCCGAGCTTTTGGCGGGCTTGCAGGAAGGCGCTGGGGGCAACAAAGGGACGGTCACCGGGCAACAGGATATCGAGCTGATTGACCAGCTGGGTCATGGGGACGTGGCGGAAGATGGCCATGCCGATGATGGCCCAGACTAGGCGCTCCATGGGCATGCGGCGACGGCGCAGGGTAGCGACGCCCTCTTCGCCGAGCAGCGTCATGATGAGCTCGGAGGGAATGAGGTCAGAGAGTGACTCAAACTGAGCGGCATTGCTGGCGTGGAGGAAGTCGAGAGCCTGTACGATACGCATAAAAAATCCGAAACCAATCAATAGGTTTCGGATTTTTACACATCAGGAGGATCGGTCAATGGATCCTTAACTGATCGGCATTACCCTGCGGGGCCCTGTTTTTTTGGCAAACATTCCGCTAATTAGCGGAATTTTATTATCAGCGATCACCTTTTTCCCATATCAAACCCGCTAGTCTTGCGCTGATCGGATCACAGACGGCATTGCCGAGGAACGGAAGCTATGACCACTCCAAACGAGGCGCCCAAGAAGCGCCAACTCCCCACAGTCTATACCCTGCTTTTCATCATCATCGCCCTGATGGCTGCCCTCACCTGGGTGCTGCCAGCGGGCAAATATGACTACGTCACCGCCAAGACACAGCAGCCGGTGGCGGCAGCGGCCGTGGCCGATTACAGCGGCGACGAGCGGCTGTTGCCGGTGCCCGGCAGCTACACCGAGTTGCCCTCTCATCCGCAAGGGGTGTTCGAGGTGCTCAAGGCGCCGATCCAGGGCTTTCACAAGGCGGCCGACGTTGCACTGTTCGTGCTCATCATCGGCGGCTTTCTGGCGGTGACCATGCAAAGCGGGGCGCTCGATGCCGGGGTGGGGGCTATAGTGCGTGCCTTCGCCGGGCGTGAGCGGCTGCTGATCCCGGTGCTGATCGCACTCTTTGCCCTCGGCGGCTCTACGTTCGGCATGGCGGAGGAGACGGTGGCCTTCTGGGCACTGATCGTGCCGGTGATGATGGCGGCGGGCTTCGATCGCATGGTGGCGGCGGGGATCATTCTGCTCGGCTCCGGGGTCGGGGTACTTGCCTCCACCGTCAACCCGTTTGCCACCGGCATCGCCTCCGGTTTTGCCGGTATCCCCATCGGTGAGGGGATTGGCCTGCGGGTCATCCAGTGGCTGCTGCTGGTGATCTTTGCCTCCTGGTTCGTGATGCGTTATGCCAAGCAGGTGCAGCAGGACAAATCCCGCTCCGTGCTGGCCGACATCACCTATGACGACGAGTTCTCCCAGATGAAGAGCGGCAACCTCGCCTTCACCGGCAAGCAAAAGCTCACCATGCTGGTCTTCTTCGGCACCTTCCTGCTGATGATCTATGCGGTGGTGCCCTGGTCGGATTTGGGGATCGATGTGCTGCCCACCTTTGGCTGGTGGTTTGACGAGCTCTCCACCCTGTTCTTCAGCGCCTCCATCCTGATTGCGCTGATCAACCGGATGCCGGAATCCAACTATGTGGCGACCTTCCTCAACGGAGCGCGGGATCTGATCGGGGTGGCGCTGGTAGTGGCGGTGGCGCGCGGCATCTATGTGGTGATGGAGCAGGGCGTCATCATCGACACCATTTTGCACTGGGCCGAAGGGCTGGTGACCGGACTCTCCTCGTCTGTGTTCATCCTGATGGCCTATCTGGTGCACATCATCCTGAGCTTCTTCATCCCCTCCACCTCGGGGCTGGCGACTGTCTCCATGCCGCTGATGGGGCCGTTGGCGGACTTCTCCGGCATCTCACGGGATCTGGTGATCACTGCCTATCAGTCCGCTTCCGGCTGGATCAACCTGTTCGCCCCTACCGCCGCTCATCTGGTGGCCGGTCTGGCGCTCGCCAAGATCCCCTACGATCGCTTCGTGCGCTGGGTGCTGCCCTTTATCATCGGTGTAGCCCTCATCACCATGGCGGTGCTGGTGGCCGGTGCCCTGCTGCATGGCTGATGGCACGGATAAAACCACAGATAACAAAAAGGCTCCGTAAGGAGCCTTTTTCATTGGCTTTGTTTACTGCTTGTAGCCTTTGAGGAAGCGGGCGAGGCGACCGATGGCATCCTCCAGCTCCTCTTCGCGAGGCAGGAACACCAGCCGGAAGTGATCCGGTGCCGGCCAGTTGAAGCCGGTGCCCTGTACCAGCAGCAGCTTCTCTTGCTGCAGCAGGTCGAACACCATCTTCTGGTCGTCGCGAATGTCATACACCTTGGGGTCGAGGCGCGGGAACATATAGAGCGCCCCCCTTGGTTTGACGCAGGAGACCCCGGGGATCTCGTTCAAGAGCTCCCATGCCTTGTCCCGCTGGCGGCGCAGGCGGCCGCCCGGCAGGATCAGCTCGTTGATGCTCTGATAGCCGCCAAGGGCGGTCTGGATGGCGTGCTGCATCGGCACGTTGGCACACAGCCGCATGGAGGCCAGCATCTCCAGCCCTTCAATGTAACCACGGGCACGGCCTTTGGGGCCTGTGATGACCATCCAGCCCTGACGGAAGCCGCAGGCACGGTAGGCCTTGGAGAGGCCGTTGAAGGTCACCACCATCACATCGTCACACAGGGTGCAGACGCTGGTGTGGGAGATGTCGTCGTAGAGGATCTTGTCGTAGATCTCGTCGGCGAAAATGATGAGGTTGTGCTGGCGGGCGATCTCGATCACCTCCAGCAGGAACTCGCTGCCGTAGACGGCGCCGGTGGGGTTGTTGGGGTTGATCAGCACCAGGCCGCGAGTGCGCGGGGTGATGCGGGCGCGGATGTCGTCGAGATCCGGATACCAGTCAGCCCCTTCGTCGCAGCGGTAGTGCACCGCATGGCCACCGGAGAGGGTGACGGCTGCAGTCCACAGCGGGTAGTCGGGGGAGGGCACCAGCATCTCGTCGCCGTTGTTGAGCAGCGCCTGCATCGCCATCACGATCAGTTCGCTGGCGCCATTGCCGATGTAGATGTCGTCGATATCGACCTTGCGCATCCCTTTTTGCTGGTAGTACTGCATCACCGCTTTACGGGCAGAAAACAGCCCCTTGGAGTCGCAGTAGCCCTGGCTCAGCGGCATGTTGAGGATCACATCCTTGATGATCTCTTCCGGCGCATCGAAACCGAACGGGGCAGGGTTGCCGATGTTGAGCTTGAGAATGCGGTGGCCTTCGTCTTCGAGACGGCGGGCTTCTTTGTGCACCGGGCCGCGGATGTCATAGCAGACATCGTCGAGCTTGTGCGACTTGTCGATAGTGAACATGGTGACTGTGATTCCTTCCCCATGGGGACGCGTTGGCGAAAAAGGCGATTTTTAGTATCAAATTTCTTTTCCCCTATTCTTCACAGAATTGAATGCTAGAACAATCTTCTTTTTAGTAGAATTCCCTGATTTTTAGCCCTAAAACAGGGTTGCTGAAACGTTAAATTCAGCACGATCGTTTGTGTGAACCGAGGTTCACCAGTGAAAGATGAGGGGCGGATTAACAAAGCTACCCGACTGTGTTGAAATATTCGCATCCAATGGCACGATTGGCTTGTGTAAAAAATCGTCTTCGTCCCCCTTTTCGATGAGTTGAATGACACCAACGGTGTCATCGTTATGTGATCCGCTCATCGGTGTCTATTCCTGCGAGGTTTTCCCATGCATGCACCCGTTCCCGGCCGCTATCGCCACTTCAAGGGGGGTTACTATCAAGTGCTTGCCCTAGCCCTGCACACAGAAACCCAGGAGCAGCTGGTGATCTATCAATCCGAGCAGGATGGTCAGGTCTATGCCCGCCCTGTCGCCATGTTCATGGAGTGGATTGAGCATCAGGGGCAGGTTGTCAGCCGCTTTACACCGGTAGGGAACTGACCACGCCTCCGTTTTGATCGTTCAACAGATAAGCAGTCGAGCGAAACGGTGTCACAAGTTGTCGCATGACGCCCTTGGGCATGCGGCGTGCCGCCAGCAGCCTTAATGATAAATCTCTTATCTAATCAATAAATTGTGATGAATATCACATTCAGTGAGCCTTGTCGGCAGGGTTCGCAATCTGGACTCCCACTCCCATAATGCTGCGCTTGTTCAAGCATGGGCCCTTCCCGGGTCTGTTCGGTGTTACCTCAAATGGGAGAAATAATGTGAAACCTGTTGCTGCCGAGTTTATGGGCACTTTCTGGCTGGTATTGGGCGGGTGCGGCAGTGCCGTGCTGGCTGCAGCCTTCCCTCACGTCGGAATTGGTCTGTTGGGGGTCTCGCTGGCCTTCGGTCTGACCGTGCTGACCATGGCGTTTGCCATTGGTCATATCTCCGGTTGCCACCTCAATCCGGCCGTCACCGTCGGTCTGTGGGCGGGTGGTCGTTTTCCGGCATCCGGTGTGCTGCCTTACATCGTGGCGCAAGTGCTGGGTGGCATTGCCGCCGCTGCGGTGCTCTACGTGATTGCCAGCGGTCAGGCCGGGTTTGATCTCTCTGCCGGTTTTGCCTCCAACGGCTACGGTGAGCACTCTCCGGGTGGTTACAGCCTGACCGCAGCACTGGTGTGCGAAATGGTGATGACCGGTTTCTTCCTGTTCGTCATCATGGGCGCCACCGATAGCCGCGCGCCTGCCGGTTTTGCCCCGATCGCCATCGGTTTGTGCCTGACCTTGATCCACCTCGTCAGCATTCCGGTGACCAATACCTCGGTCAACCCGGCCCGCAGTACCGGCGTTGCGCTGTTTGTCGGTGACTGGGCGGTCAGCCAGCTGTGGCTGTTCTGGGTTGCCCCGATTGTCGGTGCCATTCTGGGTGCGCTGGCTTATCGCCTGGTGGCGACTGAGCAGAAGTAATCATTGGCGAAACAACGTGTGGTATCGACACGCCTGCGGGCGTGTTTTTTGTTTCTGGAGGGGGGAAAGAGAGAATGGGCCGGGCCGAGCGTCACAGCCCTTTGGCCTGCAGCATCTCCTTGTAGCGCAGGTGGAGCAGCTGGACGCGCTCCACATAGGCGCGAGTTTCCGCATAGGGCGGGATGCCGCCATGTTTTTGTACGGCGCCAGCCCCGGCGTTGTAGGCCGCGGTCGCCAGTGCCACGTTGCCGTCATACTGCTTGAGCAGTCCCGCCAGATATTTCACCCCGCCGAAGATATTCTGCTCCGCCAGCAGGGCATTGCCGACTCCCAGTTCCCGCGCCGTGGCGGGCATCAGCTGGGTCAGGCCCATCGCACCTTTGCGGGAGACCGCCAGCGGGTTGAAGGCGGATTCCGCATGGATCAGCGCCCGGATCAGCGCAGGCTCAACCTGATAGGTTTTGGCGGCGGCCTTGATGGTGCTGGCATAGTCATAGAGAAACAGCCCGGTGGTCTGCCAATTGACATTGGATTTGGGATCGCAGGCGAAGCAGTCGTTGAACAGCAGCAGCTCGTAATGGCCCTGTTCTGGCGCCATGTCGGAGTAGCGTACCACCCCGTTTTGCTGCACCGATTTATAGACCTGGATCTGCTTGTTGCCGCCAGCGGCGGTTGCCGCCGTTTGAGTTGCCCCGGTTTGCGGGGCGGGCGCGGCCTCATTGACCGGACGCAGGGGGGAGGGGGCTGCAGTCAGGAAGACCACCTCCGCAGGCGGGGGAGTCTGGCTCCATCCACTCAGGGGGATCAACAACATAGGGCCTACCAGCATCCATGCTTTCAACCGTAATACTCCTTTCTGTGATGACCATGTTGAGTAAAGCATCATGACGAGGGCAGAACAAGCGGCGAGCAGGGGGCAAATGACCCGATTCGGTGACCGGGATCAAAGTATCCACCGCAATAAAGGGTTGTCATCGTGAAGCCATGCGTTGGCAGTCAGGCCCTGGGTCATGGTCTCTTCCACCGGGTCAGCAACGTCGCCATGACGTCTGCTTTTTTGTTGACGAAAGGCATGCTATCGTGCTGGCGTCAGCTGGTCGGATTAGATCACCGTATCTGACACTAATAATTGATTACCAAAGGATTTGTCTGTGACAAGCAAGCTGGCGATGGAACTCACCTTCGAAGAGTACTGCGACGCCGACCTCTCCCTTATCAGGGACTATTACGAAACGACGTTTTCCCACTATGTGCCGGACCTGGCCGAGCGGATCTTTGTCGTGCGTGATGCTCACTGGTTGGTGGGGGCAGTGCGGTTGCGGGACGAGGAGGAGTTTTACCATCTGTGCGGCTTTCGCCTGTTGCCTCACTACCAGTCGCTGGGACTGGGGTCACGGCTGTTGCAGCACGCTTGCCACGGTCTGGCGGACAAACCGGTGGTCTGTCAGGCGCTCCCGTTCGAGAAGCCCTTCTATCTCAAGGCCGGTTTTGCCGATATGCCCCTCAACCAATTGAGCGGGTCGCTCTTCTCCCTCTACGAGCGGCAGCAGCAGCAGGGTTATCAGGTGGAGCTGCTGGTACGGGATACCAGCCAGCCCCTCCTGAATTGAGTGATTTAGCGGGGGTTGGTCAACAGGTGGATCTTGCCCGGTGACAGCTCCAGCCCCAGCAGATTTTCCTTCAGCCAGGCCTGATCCGGATCCTTGTCATTGAGTTTGTAGACCGGCTTGGTCTCGAGCCGTTTCTCCATGCTCTGCAGCAGCATGCTGAGCATCAGCCCGAACTTCTTCTCGGCCGCTTCCGGCTCCAGCTTGTACTCCACCAGCTTCATGTTATCGAGAAACAGTGCGCTCTGGGCCTTGTCATAGCGGGGCCTCGCCTCATAGGTCATCTGCAGGCGGGCATCATATTCGGTATTGTCGGGCAGGGCGATTTTGAGCTTGCCCTTGCCATAGACCCGGGCGGTATCGGGGCGTTGGCGACCGATCTGGACATCGCTCTGCTCAAGCCTCATATGAGCCTTGATGATGCCCGGCAGCTCCAGCTGTTTGTCGACTTGCACCTGAGATTGCAGGTACTGGTTTATCTGTTGCTCATTGATGTCATATGAGCCTTGGCCTAGCATGGCCAGGCTGAGCAGCATAGATTGCAGGATCATGCGTGCGACCTGATAGAATGGATTTGCCTTACAGCATACCATTGCGGCCGGTTGGGGTCTGCCCACCGTACTGTTTGTCGATGAGAAGGAGCCCCCGTTGCTCAACGGTCTGGAACATGATCTTCAACTGCTGTTTTCCCGTTTTCTGGGTTGGCTGCTACTGCTTTTTCACACAGTTATCGTCACTGGTGTGTCATTTCGGGTGGTGATGAAACGCCGTCCCATCGGGGTGTCGCTGGCCTGGCTGGCGCTGATCTACGCCATTCCGTTTGCCGGGGTGGGCTTCTATGTGCTGTTTGGTGAGATAAAGCTGGGGCGCCGCCGCGCCGAGCGCGCCCAGGCCATGTACCGTCCTTACGCCATCTGGATCCGTCAGCTGGCCCGTCTGTTCCCTCAGCACTGCTGCGAAGTGGGCGCCAAGGCGCAACCGCTGCACGATCTGATCCAGGGGCGGCTCGCCATGCCGATGCTCTCCGGCAACCGCATGACCCTGCTCAACAAGCCGGACTGGATCTTGCGCGAGATTGCGCAGGATATCCGCCGCTCGACCCTCTCCTGCTATCTGGAGTTCTACATCTGGCACCCGGGTGGCGATGCTGACGAGGTGTGCGAGGCACTGATTGAAGTGGCGCAACGCGGCGTGGATTGTCGCTTGTTGCTCGATTCGGTGGGCAGCAAACAGTTCTTCCGCTCTCACTGGCCGAAAAAGCTGCGCAAGGCGGGGGTCAAGCTGGTGGAGGTGCTGCCGGTTGGTGCATGGCGCATTGTGTTCCAGCGTCAGGATCTGCGGATGCACCGCAAGCTGGTGGTGATCGATGACAGGGTGGGTTACACCGGCTCCATGAACATGGTGGATCCCCGTTTCTTCAAGCAGGATGCCGGGGTCGGCCAGTGGGTCGATATCATGATCCGGGTGCAGGGGCCCATGGTGCCGCTGATGTGGTCGATCTTCGTCTGGGATTGGGAGATGGAGACCGGCGAGCGGCTGCTCGACAGCCTGCAACACGATCCAGAAGCCTGGCCCCAGACCAACTACCGCGCCCAGCTTATTCCGTCCGGCCCCTTCGTCGGTGGCGACTGTATTCAGCAGAGCCTGCTGCTCGCCATCTATCAGGCGCGCAGCCATCTAGTGCTGACGACCCCCTACTTTGTGCCCGACGATCCGCTGGCGGCCGCACTCAGCTCGGCGGCGGCACGCGGCGTGCAGGTGCAGCTGGTGTTGCCGGCGCGCAACGACTCCATCATGGCCAATTACGCCTGCAATGCGTTTATGGAGGAGCTGCTGGCGGCCGGAGTGGAGATCTACCGCTACGATGCCGGTCTGCTCCATACCAAGAGCGTGCTGGTGGATGACGACTTTGCGCTGGTGGGGACGGTCAATCTGGATCGGCGCAGCCTCTGGCTCAACTTCGAGGTGACCCTGCTGGTGGACAACCCCTCGTTCGTGGCCCAGATGACACGGTTGGTACAGGGCTATATGGCGGAAGCCACCCCGATGACCCTGGCCAAATGGCAGGCACGCCCCTGGTACAAGAAGGCGATGGAGAACATCTTCTATCTCTTCAGTCCCTTGCTGTGAGGTTGTGGCGAACCGCAAGAATGTTGGGGCGCCATCTGATTGCACTTGCCTCGCCCCGAGTACGCCCCTAGAGTGCAGTGACAACTCCCTGGAGACACATGGATATATGAAAAAGATAGTGGCCCTCGCCGTGGGTGCGGCACTGGTAGGTGGTGGTCTGGCTGCGTGCTGGTACACGGGCAACAGCTTTGACAACATCATGGCGGAGCAGATCGCCAAGGTGGAGCAAGAGACCGGCATCGACATGCAGTGGCAGCCGAGCAGCAGTAACCTCTTCACCCGTGACGGGATCCTGAAGATCGTGGTGACGCCGGAGGAGCTGGCTACCATCGACAGTGAACTGGAAGGCAGTCAGCCCATAGAGCTGCAACTGGTGGTCAAGAGTCGGATCCTGCCGCTCTATATCAAGAGCCACCTCCTGCTTGATACCCATAATGGCACTATGGCGCCAGTCTTTACCGCACTGGGCATGGAGCAGTGGGAACTCGGTCTGGAGTCGGTCACCAGCCTCTGGACTCAGGGCAACAGCAGCCGCTTCTGGGCCAATGAGTTCAAGGTCAAACAGGGGCTGGACGAGTTCCATTTCCTGCCGCTTTCCGGCGAGTTTCACGGCAACCTGGAGGGGAATGGCCACATCACCATGGCCTGGCAAGGGATGACGGTCCACGAAGAGCAGAGCAAGATGGACTTGGTGCTGGCCGATATGAAAGGGAGCGCCGACATTGCCGAGATCAGCGGCGTGCTCCTCTCGCCCCAGAGCGAGATGACCCTCTCGGCCCTCACGGTGCAACTGCCTGACAGCGTCAAGGTTGCCCTGCAGGGGATGACTACCGAGACCCAGCTCACTGGCGACAATGCCCAGACCCTCTCCAGCAGCTATCAGATGAAGATTGCCAAGCTGGATCTGGAGAATGAGACCGACACCCTGGCGGTCACCGACAGCAAGCTGGCACTCAACCTCAACGGTCTGGATCTGGAAGGGTATCAGGGGTTGCAGGCCGCCGGTGGCAAGGGGGTTGAAGATGCCGCCATCCAGCAGGCGCTGGACAAGATGCTCAAACGTGGCGCGACCCTGGAGCTGGCCGATCTCAGCGCCAGGCTCAACGGTGAGGCGGTGACCATGAAGGGGGATGTGAAGCTGGCATCGACCTCGCTGGAGCAACTGTTCAACAGCGACGCGGGGATGCAGGCTCTCAGCGGTGTGCTGCATGCCAACTTCAGCGACAAGCTGGGCAAGGCGGTGCCGCAATTGGCCCCCATGCTCGATCAGCTGACCCTGATGGGTTATCTGAAGGCCGACAAGCAAGCGCTGACTTCCGAGCTGAAGCTGGAGAAGGGCGCCGTGACGGTGAACGATCTGCCGCTCTGATATTTGATGCAGAAACAACAACGGCTCCCGCGGGAGCCGTTGTTGTTTCTGGCGTTTGCATTCGGACCGCGTGGGCGGATTACTTGAAGACCACCGTCTTGTTGCCGTAGACGAACACCCGTTCGTTCAGCACCAGCTCCAGCGCGCGGCTCAGCACCGATTTTTCGACATCCCGGCCCGCTTTGGCCATGTCGTCCGCACTGAAGGCGTGACCGACGTGGATCACGTCCTGTTCGACGATGGGGCCCTCATCCAGATCGTCGGTCACGAAGTGGGCGGTAGCACCGATCAGCTTGACCCCGCGATCGAACGCCTGCCGGTAGGGGCGGGCACCGATGAAGGCGGGCAGGAAGGAGTGGTGGATGTTGAGGATCTTGCGCGGATAGGCCTCGACGAAGCTCGGGGTCAGCACCCGCATGTACTTGGCCAGGATCACATAGTCAGGCTCATAGCTGTCGATAATGGCGCGTACCTGCTCTTCATGCTCGGTACGGCTCAACTCGTCGTGGCTGACGGTGTGGAACGGAATATTGAACTTGCCGGTGAGCTCGGCCAGGGTGTCGTAGTTGCCGATCACCGCGACGATATCCATATCCAGCGCGCCCGCATAGTTCTTCATCAGAATATCGCCGAGGCAATGGGTCTCCTTGGTCACCAGAATGACAATGCGCTTCTTGCCCGCCTTGACCAGACGACGCTGGGCACCGGTGGGCAGGGCATCGTCCAGATCCGCCAGCAGGGTCTCGTCATTAAAGCGCCCCTCCAGCTCGGTCCGCATAAAGAAGCGGCCATTCTCATGATCCACAAACTCATCGTTCTTGATGATGTTGAGCTGGTGCTTGTAGCAGATGTTGGTGATCTTGGCGATGAGCCCTTTGGCATCCGGGCAATCCGTGAGCAGTATTTTCTTTTCCATCTCTGTCATTTTCCGTTTGTGGTGTTGGCGCTGCTGTCTGCGCAGGCAGCGTTGTTCAGGCTCTTTTTCGGGCACTGTTTTTTGTTTCGGGAACTATGCCATAAACCGATCCGCGCCATAAAGAAATTCGCCAGTCACGGCCTCTCGCGCAGGCGAGCGGGCCGCAGAGCGCGATCCCGGGCGCAATGTTGAAACGCTTTTCAGCCAGCGGGGGATTTTGGCTGGTATCTGCAACCGTTTTTCTTTAGGCTGTCTGCGCTTATTCTCAGGGCGGGGTGCAATTCCCCACCGGCGGTATCCCGATTGACTCGGGGAGCCCGCGAGCGCCCGACCCGGCTGATTGCCGTGTCGGGGTCAGCAGATCCGGTGAGATGCCGGAGCCGACGGTCATAGTCCGGATGAAAGAGGATAAGACAGACCTTGCCGCGTTGGCCCTTGTGGGCTGGCCGCTGCATGCTCCTCTCTGTCTGCCTTTCCATGCCCTGATTCTGGTCCTTGTCTTGTTTAGGAGTTTTACCATGAATCAGTCTCTACTCAGTGAATTCGGTGATCCCGTTGCCCGTGTCGAAGCAGCCCTGACGGCCTTGCGTGCCGGAGGCGGCGTGCTGGTGGCCGACGATGAAGATCGGGAGAACGAGGGCGACCTCATTTTCGCCGCCCAGTCCATGACCAATGAACAGATGGCGCTGATGATCCGCGAGTGCTCCGGCATCGTCTGCCTCTGCCTGCCCGACGAGCGGGTTCGCCAGCTCGAACTGCCGATGATGGTGGAAGCCAACTCCAGCCACTACCAGACCGCCTTCACCGTGACCATAGAAGCTGCGCAGGGTGTTACGACCGGTGTTTCGGCGGCTGATCGCATCACCACCATCCGTGCTGCTATCGCCGATGGCGCCAAACCGGGCGATCTGCATCGCCCGGGTCATGTGTTCCCGCTGCGGGCGCGAACCGGTGGGGTGCTTACCCGTCGTGGTCATACCGAAGCGACGGTCGATCTGATGCAGTTGGCCGGTCTCAAACCGTTTGGGGTGTTGTGCGAATTGACCAAGGAAGATGGCTCGATGGCACGTCTGCCAGACCTGGTAGCATTCGGTCGCAAGCACCAGATGCCGGTGCTGACCATCGAGGATCTGGTGCAATATCGTCAATTGTTGTCAGAACAGAGTGCCTGAGCCTCATACGAAATTGTAATAAGGCAAAAATTTGGTTAACCTTTGTCCGTGCCCTCACCACGCGGCACTCATTTTTTAGACGAATCTGAACGAAAACTGTTCATTCAAAAAAAAATGAGGGTTTTAATGCATTTATCTGTGGTGGGGACTATGCAAAGTATGATTTTTTTGTGCCATAATCACGCCGCTTGCTAAACGTCTGGCGAGTTCAAGGGAGCTTTAAAAATGAAAAAATTGTTGTTGGTAGGTGTTGTTGGTCTGTCCGCTCTGCTGGGCGGTTGTGCAAACACCAGCGAACTGGAAACTTCCGTTCAGAATCTGTCTAACAAAGTTGACCAACTGGCTCAAGATGTTAGCGCAGTTCGTGCTGATCAGTCCAAAATCGCTGCTGATGTTGCCGAAGCCAAGCAAGAAGCTATGCGTGCTAACCAGCGCATCGACAACATGGCTACTTCTTACAAGAAGTAATCCATGCGAAAAAAATGGCGCAGTTATGCGCCATTTTTTTTTGCCTGAAATTCACCGTTTCTACACTATTCCCACAGCACCTTCTTCGTGCTTGACCCATGAGGTCATGCCGGTCTCCCGGCACTCCCCCATCATTACCAGCCAGTTCGACGCTGATCAGTAGAGCAGACTATAGAGTTTACGACGGTAGCTTTGCGCCGCCGGCGTGCTGCCCATGGTCGCCAGAATATCGAGATAGGTCTTTCTGGCATCGCCGAATGCCAAATCCCGCCTGAGGATCTCCAGCAGCAGTCCCAACGCCTCTTCCTGACGGCCAGCTTGGTTGTATTGCACCGCCAGCTCCTGAGTCAGAGCAAAATCATCGGGTTGTTCTGCATGGCGGGCTTCCAGCGCGCGCAGCTCCGGGCTGTCTGCCGCTTGCAGGGCCAGCGCGAGCCGTGAGCTCAGGGTATGGAAGTGACTATCCTGCGCCACCATCGGGATTGTGCCGAGGCGCTCCTGCGCTTCCTCCAGCAGATTGAGGTCGAGCGCGGCCTGGATCAGCCACAGGCTGATGTCGTGACGCTCAGGGGCCAGCTGGTGTGCCTTGGTCAGATGGGCATAGGCGATGCTGGGCTGCTCGTCAGCCAGTGCCTGTTGCCCCTTGGCCAGCAGCTCTTCCTCCTCTTTGGGGGCGAAGGCGGCGAAATACTGGCGCAGGGTGGCTTCATCCTGCGGCCCTTCGATGATCGCCTGTTCGTCAGGGCGACCCTGATGGAACAGCACCAGCGCGGGCAGGGCGCGCAGGCCGAGCTGACTGGCCAGCGGTTGCAACTGGGGATCGTTCATATCCACTCTGGCCAGGGTGACCTGCTCATTGGCGGGCCCAACCAGTGATTCGATCAGCGGTGTCATCCCCTGACACTCCGGCATCTGCGGAGCATGGAAATAGATGATGACCGGCTTCTTCATGGACGCATCGATAAGTTCAGCGTGAAAATTCTGGGGAGTAATGTCGACGATCATGAGTTGGACTCTTCAGAAAGGGTGTTGAGTAACATGGGGTTGAGCGACTGGCAATTCAAGCGCTCATCCAGCCGGTAAAACGTCACGGGGGTTGCCGCTGCCGCAAGACTGAGCCAGCCGCTGGCAAAGGGCCAATCCTGTACCTGATAAGAGGTGTCATCGAGCCGGTTGTCGAGTTGCCACCCTTGTTCCGGAACGAAGCGCACCTTCTCGAGCCCGGCGGCTATGCCGCCGCCGTGGGCCTTCAGTACCGCCTCCTTGCGCGACCAGAGCCGGTAGAAGGCGCTCTCCTGCTCTTGAGCGGGCAGTGCGCAGAGCCACTCATATTCACTCTGTGCATAAAAGCGGCGGGCGAGGGGGAGGGGATGATGCCGCCGTTTGCCCAGTTCGATATCCACCCCAAGCGGCCCCTGCGGGCAGAGTGCCAACACCAGCCAGCTGCCACTGTGGCTCAGATTGAAATGCCAGGCATCATCATGCAGTCGGGGCTTGCCGTGGGGGCCGTTGCAAAATTGCAGGCTGGTGGCGGGTTGCTGCAGCCGCTCGGCCAATAGCTGGCGCAGCAGGGTGCGGCTCACCAGATATTCCTGGCGCCGTTCAGGATGGGTCATGGTTTGCCAGATATGCTGCTCATCGGTTGACAGCCCTTCAGGTAATTGAGCGAGCAGTTCCTGGCATACCCTAGCCGGGTTTAACAAAAAAAGATCGGTTTCGATCATGATTTTTCACTTTAAAAAGGTGCTGAAGCTGGGATAAAAGTCAGTTATCTATGAGACCCAAGGCCCTTTTTGCGATTGTATATTGTTTGGGCATGATCACATTAATTATGAAAAATCGTGCATTTACTTGCAAAAATGTGAGCTCGATAGGGATTTTCACTTGCCTCGATAGAATTCTTGGATATAGTCGGGTGCTGTTGCCTTATAAATTGCCCTTTGGGGCCGTATTTTAACAAGATTTACTATTTAGCGGGGATAAAGGATTGCGCCACCTGATGCTACTGCTGGTCGCGCTCGGAATGGTGGGTTGTGCCTCGGCACCCCAACCCGAGGTCGCGAGCAAGATCGAAGTTTCCATGGTTGAACCTGTAATCGAACCGGAAGCTTCCCAGACACCCGATGTGAATGAAATCCTGACAGTATATAAAGAGTGGCGTGGCGTTCCGTACCGGATGGGTGGCAGTAGCCAGCGCGGTATCGATTGTTCCGCCTTTGCCCGTGAAGTGTTCCGCAATGCCGTCGGTGTCGAATTACCCCGTGATACCCGCTCCCAAGTCCACGAAGGGACGCGCGTTTCCAAGCAGGATCTGGTCGAAGGCGATCTGGTCTTCTTCAAAATCAATCGTCGTCTCAACCACGTTGGTATTTATGTCGGCAATGGCGAATTCATCCACGCCTCGACTCGCGCCGGTGTGACGCGCTCCAAGCTGGACAGCCAATACTGGCGCAGCAAGTTCTGGCAAGCTCGCCGGATCGATATCTGAGTCAGGCTGGACAAACGGCTCGCAGTACGGACTGTTTTTCCAACCTCACTTGAACCGGGCTCGATAGCCCGGTTTTTTATTGCCCTCGTTTAGACTTTCCCGAGTCAAATCACTATAGTGTGGGCCCGTTTTCTTCGGCAGGCTCAGCATGAAACCCCGCACCCCATCAGCCGGTGGCCCCAAGTCCGGCGACCGCAAATCCGGACTTCACTCCCGTAATCGCCATCAGGCGGGTTACGACTTTGAGGCGCTCTGCCTGCGAACTCCCGAGTTGGCTGCCCACGTCTTTATCAATGACTACGGCACCCGCACCATCGATTTTGCCAATCCTGATGCCGTGAAGACCCTCAACCGCGCCCTGCTGGCCCATCACTACGGGATTGCCCACTGGGACTTGCCCGCCGGTTACCTCTGCCCGCCCATCCCGGGACGGGTGGACTACCTGCACTGGGCGGCCGACCTGTTGGCCGAGGGCGCAGGCCAGCTCCCTACCGGCAAGGGGGTGAGGGTGCTGGATATCGGAGTGGGGGCAAACTGCATCTATCCGCTGCTCGGCTGCCGCGAATATGGCTGGCGTTTTGTCGGGTCGGATATCGATCCGGTCTCGGTCAAGGCGGCCACCCTGCTGGCCAGGAGCAACGGGCTCGGCAATCAGATTGAGTGCCGTCTGCAGGGCAACCCCAACCATGTGTTTCGTGGCATCATAGGGCCGAAGGAGCGCTTTGCCCTGACACTGTGCAATCCGCCGTTCCATGCGTCGCTGGAAGAGGCGAGCAAGGGGACGGAGCGCAAGCTGCGCAATCTGGGCAAGGAGGTGACAGGGGCGCCCGTGCTCAACTTCGGCGGCCAGAAGGCAGAGCTGTGGTGCGAAGGGGGCGAGGCAGCGTTTCTGGCCAATATGATCGCCCAGAGCAAGGAGTTTGCCAGCCAGTGCCTCTGGTTCAGCTCGCTGGTGTCGAAAAAAGAGAACCTGCCGGGGGCGAAAAAGGCGTTGAGCCGGGTGGGAGCCTGTCAGGTACGGGTGATCGACATGGCGCAGGGCAACAAGGTGAGCCGGATCCTCGCCTGGTCCTTCCTGGATGAAGAGGGATTGCGTAGCGGCTGGTCGAGCGCACGCTGAACCCCCATCACAAGGCCCGACGAGGGCCTTTTGTCATGATGAACACGGTGAATTTCCCCCTGCTGGTCGCATATCCGGCAATCGTTTTTCTCATTGGCAGATCGTGCTGGTTTGCATGGTGTAAGTAGTGACTTCCGCCTTGGTACAGGTGTACGCCGAGATTTTTTTGCACTTACAGCTGAAACTTTAATAAAATAGGACTGGTTAGACCTCTTTACAGGCATTGAATCAAATAGGGATCGGTAGATGAAAGTTGTCGATTTTCTGAAGCGCAAGCGCGAAATTCTGGCGCAGCACCCCTTTGAGCTCAAGGATTGGCTCTCTCCGGCGATCCGCGACTACTGGCGTGAGTTTCAGCAAAAGGCACATCTTCATCCTTTGCTGGGACGTGTGCTGGACTTGCAAGCCGAGTCTCAGGACGAACAGCAACAGGATGCAGCAACCGTGGCACAGGTGGCCAACGGTCGCCCCGTCGTGGCTCAGGAACCCGCTGTGGAGCTGGGGGCCGAGGCTGCCGAGCTCTATGCCACCCTGCAGGCCCGCATCGGTGAAGAGACCCACGTGGGCGAATGGCTCCATGTCAGTCAGCAGATGATCGATCAATTTGCGGCGGTGACCGGGGATCATCAGTGGATCCACACCAATCCGGAGCGTGCGGCCGCCGAGTCGCCCTTCAAGACCACCATCGCTCACGGCTTCCTGACCCTGGCGCTGCTGCCGCAGTTGACCGGCTCGGTCGATGAGGCCGCCCCCGAGTTCCCGACCGCCCGCATGGTGGTGAACTTCGGGCTGGATCAGGTGCGTTTCCCGTACCCCATCAAGGTGGACAGCAACATCCGCGCCCGCACCAAGCTGGCCCGGGTCACCCCCATCAAGGGCGGGCTGGAGTTGCTCAAAGAGATCAAGGTGGAGATCGAAGGGATCCGCCGCCCGGGTTGCGTCATCGAGTCGGTGACCCGCATCTACTTCTGAGCCGCCTCATCGGCATAAATGTGGAAACGGGCCCGCTGTCGTGTGCAACGAACAGCGGGCCCGTTTTTTTGCCTGTTTGTTGCCAACTGTGAGGCGTCAGCCATGGCGCGCCGACTCCAGCTTGATATGACTCACAAAACCGGGCTCCATGCAGTTAGCCAGCTCTCATTTTGGCGAGATAGCTGCGTGAGGCGATAGCATGTTATGCCACTATTGGCTTCTTACTCCCGATCCTGGAGACAATAGTGCCCATCAATCACAAGATTATTCTGCCGCTACTGCTGAGCCTCGCCATCCTGCTGATCCCGACCCACTGGATCCCGCTGGAGGGGATCACGGTGGTCGAGCAGCGAGTCGTGGCCATTTTCGTGCTGGCAGCCCTCTGCTGGATCCTGGAGCCCATCCCCATCTTCGCCACCTCGGTGCTGATCATCGTGCTGGAGCTGCTGTTGCTCTCCGACAAGGGGCTCTGGTTCATGACCGCCGACAAGGCAGAGCCGGGCTTTGGTGAGCTGCTCAAGTCGACCGAGGTGATGGCGACCTTTGCTTCGCCGGTTATCATGCTGTTTCTCGGTGGTTTTTTCCTCGCGATTGCGGCGACCAAGTATCATCTGGACGTCAATCTGGCGCGGGTGCTGCTGCGCCCGTTCGGTCAGGATCCCCGGATCGTTATGCTGGGGCTGATGCTGATCACCGCCACCTTCTCCATGTTCATGAGCAATACCGCCACCACCGCCATGATGCTGGCCATCCTCACCCCGGTGCTGGCGGCGTTTCCCGACAAGGACCCGGCCAAAATAGGCTTCGTACTGGCCATTCCGCTGGCGGCCAACCTCGGCGGGATTGGCACCCCCATCGGCACCCCGCCCAACGCGGTGGCGCTCAAATATCTGACCGGCGAGCATGCCATCTCGTTCGGCCAGTGGATGGGATTTGCGGTGCCCTTCGTGGTACTGCTGTTGCTGCTCGGCTGGTTCCTGCTGGGGCGCTTCTTCCCTAGCACCCTCAAGCGGATGGATCTCAAGATTGAGGGGCGCTTTATGCAAACCCCTCGCGCCTGGGTGGTCTACCTCACCTTTATCACCACCATAGTGCTCTGGCTGCTGGGGGATCTGCACGGCATGAGCTCCTACGTGGTCGCCATGATCCCGGTGGCGGTGTTCCTGACCACCGGCATCATTACCAAGGACGATTTGCACAAGATCTCCCTCGACGTGCTCTGGCTGGTATCGGGTGGTATCGCGCTGGGGCTGGCGCTGGAGGACTCCGGTCTGGCGGAGCGGCTCATCACCCACATTCCGTTCCACGAGTACTCCACGTTGGCTGTGCTGGTCGGGGCCTGTCTGCTGGCGGTGGTTATGGCCAACTTCATGTCCAACACCGCGACCGCCAATCTGTTGTTGCCACTGGTGGCGGCACTGGCGGTCAGCATGCCGGAGCTGGCCGAGTGGGGCGGCAGCCACACTCTGATCCTGGCGGTCACCATCTCGGTCTCGCTCGGGATGTCGCTGCCTATCAGTACCCCGCCCAATGCGCTGGCCCATGCCACCGGTCTGGTGGAGAGCCACCAGATGGTGCGGATCGGCGTCATCATGGGGTTGGTCGGTACCCTGCTGGCGATGGTGTGGATCTACCAGATTGCCGCCTGGGGGCTGATTTGAGCGTACTGTCGGGACCTCATCTGTTGCCACCGCCATCATCGGAGAAGGGTCATGGCAGGGGATGATCAAAACAGAAAAAGGAGCCAAATTGGCTCCTTTTTCTGTTTGCGGTTGACTCAGAAACTGGCGCCCAGACTAAGCAAGTGGCGAAGTTCGGTCTTGCTTAATGACTGCTCGTTATCGGGCTGGTGCAAATCCGCATCTTCCCACTCCATTTCACTCGACCAGGAGAGGCGCAGGTGATCGTTAAAGTAGTAGCGCAGGCCTATGCTACCCATCACATCCTGATGCAGCGTGATATAGGGGGAGGATTGCGCCAAATACTTGAGGTAAGAACCTTTGCTGAATAATTCAAGCCGTTGTTGCCAGAACAACAGTGGCTGGCGGTAATCCCAGCTCAGGCTACCGAACGGATAGCTGATAATGCGCGAATCAAACCACGCCCCTCCTGCCCAGCTGTCACTGCGGAAATAGGCGCGCTGAACGCCCCCCTGGGCAATCAGCTCCAGCCGTCTTTGCTTGTCATTCCAGAAGCGATAGCCGGGCCCCGAGCCATAGTCGAGCTTGAGGTAGTTGTCGGCGAGCATGTCATATTCTGCATTGAGCGAGTTGCGTAGAAACCAGTGCTGGTCGAAAAAGTAGTCAAGGGTTGGATTCAGCTTGTAGTCGTGGCTATCGGTGATGCTGTCGGAGGTTTCGTAGGTGTATTCGCCAGAGAGTGTGTAACGCCAATCCAGATTGGCCACCTCGGTATTGCCCTTGAAGTTGACGTTGTTGGTCTGTTTGTCATTGTGCTTGAGTTTGACATTGAGATCGCCGCTGCCGCTCCAGAGCCAAGCGTTGCGCTCATCCTGCTCATCCTTGAACAGCGTGATCCCCCCTTTGGCGGTCGCCTTGGGTTTATCCTGCTTCTCCAGCCGCCAGCGCTTGATGGCCTCCCGCTTGACGGTCACAGTGCCGCTGTAGGGCAGGGCGATGCGCACCGACTCCTCGCCGATCTCTTCAATGGTGCCGGTCAGACGATCGCCATTGTTCATCCAGAGAATGTCTTTTGCCCACAGGGGGGGGCAGACCACCATGAGTATGAGAGGCAGGTATTTCATGACGTAAGGCAACTCCGGTATGGTGCAGGTGCTGATGAGTTAGCTGCTGATGGGGCGGGGCAGGCCATTTTTGCTCTCCAGCGCCGCAGTCACCTCATCCTGCATCACGTCAGCTGCCCTGATAAAGCTCTCTATGGCCGGTGACAGCACCAGCGGGGCGCCATTTTCAAGCTCTTCTTCGGTGCGGGAGAGCGGGGAGTGTACTTCCAGCCAGCGGCGACCATCCGGCTCGATGGCCACTTTGACCGGTTGGTTGATGACCCGCACCTGCGTGCCGATCGGCACAATCTTGAACAGGGCCTCGATATCGTCCGGTCGCAGCCGGATGCAGCCAGCGCTCACCCGCAGGCCAACGCCAAAATCCTTGTTGGTGCCGTGGATCAGGTAGTCGCGCTTGCCATAACCAAGGCGCATGGCGAACTTGCCGAGGGGGTTGTCCGGGCCGGGAGGCACCACGGCGGGCAGGGTGATCCCTTTTTGCTCCCGCCAGGATTTGCGCACCATGGGGCCGGGCACCCAGGTCGGGTCCGGATTCTTCTCGATAACGGTGGTGGTCATCTCCGGCGTTTCGCGGCCGATGTCACCAATCCCGATCGGCAGCACAATCACCTCGCTCTTGCCTTTGGGGAAGTAGTAGAGCCGCAGCTCCGGCAGATTGATGACGATCCCCTCGCGCGGCACATCGGGCAGCAGCATCTGGGTGGGCAGTGTCAAGCGGGTGCCCGGCTTGGGTAAATAGGGGTCTACACCGGGATTTGCCTCAAGCAGCGCCAAAAAACCAATCTGGGTATGTTTGCCAACCAGCTCAAGATGCTCATCCTGCTGGATGATGTAATCCTCCAGCTCGCCAATGAGGCGGCTTTCGGCCGGCGGCAGCGGGTAGCGCTTGGCCTGCACGGGCGCGGTGCAGAGCAGGGTCGCAGCCAGCAGCAGGGAGAGGGCGGGCGTTAAGGAGAGGGACATGAGTTTCGGCAATCGCATAGGGAGATCCATCAGTTCAATCGGGGCTGCGCATCATCAACAGTGCCGCCAGGATGGCGCGATTGTTCCTCAATCAGCCCATGATTACCAGCTTGCCTCGCACCCGCAACGGTGTGGGGATACATAGGAAACCGGCCAAAATCGGCCTCTCCACTATGTTTGACCGCCAAGCTGGGAAAACGGCGCAACATGATGGTGTGCGAGTATCACGACAGGGAGAATGGCCCGGTATGTGAGCAGGTCCCGTGTCGGGTGGATGCTGGGTGACTTGACGATTTGACGAATGTGTTTGGCGCAAGGGCTCTATGTGAGGCAAGGCCCCCTGAACGCGGTTAGCGATGATCACCGTTGCATGAGAACGCACGCTCGGCGTATGGGAAGGGCGAGCTTGTCTATTCCAAGCATTCTGTCACAGTGAGCAGCCGATGCCGCAATGTGAGCCTGCTCCCAGATATCTGATTCAGCCATTTGATATATAACAAATTTTTATTGCATCCTCGGCCCTGCTTGGGTAAAACTCTCTCCCCACGGAGAGATGCCGGAGTGGCCGAACGGGATTGACTCGAAATCAATTGTGGCAGCAATGCCACCCAGGGTTCGAATCCCTGTCTCTCCGCCACATACCAAGCCCAACTTGTTGAATAGGTTGGGCTTTTTCTTTATGCCCCTTCTTCTTTATGTAACCACGGTATGGATGCCATGACCTGTTTACTGTGTCGTGGCAGGAGATAGGTGGCCACCTGACGCGAGGTGACATGTTCGCTTGATACCCGGAGCGGGTATCCATTATTGCGGCCTGTTCCGGGTGAGCAGGGTGGCTGGGGATGGCTTATTTGGCGCTTAAAGCATGGTTTTTTGTTGTCAAAAATTGAAACCGTTTTCAGAAATCCTTTTCAACTGTGATCCGCTTCAAAGCTTTTTCGGGCGCCAACCTCTAGCATTGGCTCCACGAATTAGGGGCTTGCGCTCCCGATTTTCCCGCTGTGGGAGGTAACCGGATGATCCGGCTATTTCCTTCGTTACTTTCGACGGTCATCATGGATGGCCGTTTTTTTTTGAGTTATTTCACGGTAAAGGGTCGAGCCGCTGGCGCTTTACCGTTAAAATTCCGCTTTTGCACTTGCCCGTGAGTCTTGATGTCTGCGTCCACCCTCTCTTCGGATAGTTATGCCCTGCTCGCCACCCTGCAATTGCAGCGCGTCGCCAGTACCCGTTTGCTGCAAGATCAACTGGCGATGGGCCATGCCCTGATCGATAAACTGACCCGACTGCAGGATGCGGGGCTGGTCAGATTGCGCGGGGAGCAGCAGTGGAGCCTGACCGCCGAGGGGACGCTGGCGCTGATCCTGGGGGTGCGTGCCGGTCTTTGCCCTGCGCCGGACTGGAGCCGGGTGCCCTCGTTGACCGGGCAGGATCTCACCCATGCGGTAGTGCGCGAGCTCTGCCGCGGCAAGGCGGGGGAGATCCCGACCTATTTCTCGGCCAGCGATCTGCTGACCCTGCTCGACACCCCGGATGCTCACCAGTTGCTGGCGGGCTCCAGCCCCGCCTGGCAGCAACTGCTGCTGGAGCACTTCTCGCTGCAACTGCTGCTTGATGCCCCCTATGAAGAGCGCTGGCCGTTGGCCAATGCGCTGGTGCGCTGCGCCCCCGAGGTGCAAGCCCAGGCCAAAGATTTCGAGGCGGAGTGGCGCTGGCTCTGCGGGGATGGCGAGAGCACATCGCCAACCGGCGAGGACCAGGATGCCGCCCCCGGCTGGCCAGCCCTGCAGGCGCTGGCCCAGCAGAGCCAGAGCGGCCCGCTTGGCGAGCGACTGCTCACCGCGCTGGGCCAGTGGCAGGCAACCGATGAGGGTGAGGCGGGCCAGTGGCCCCGTTCATTCAGCGCCCTGCTCTGGCTTGGCTGGTTGCAGCAGGCCGATCCCGTCATCGCCAGCGAACAGCGCAAGAAGTGGCAGCGCAGTCTGACTGGCCAGTTCCCCCTGCTTGCCGACCTGCTCAGCCAGTGGACGGGCGATCGACACGGTCAGGCGGTCGGCTTGTTCGATACCCTGCAACTGCCGGTGGAGGAGCTCCACTGGGGCTATCTCTGGCTCGATCTCTGCGCGCTGGCCCGTCACGGTGCCCAGAGCCCGCAGGTGGCCATGTTGCACAAGTGGGATCTCTCCCATCTGCTCGATGCCGAGCCCCATCATCGCCTGATGGCATTTTGTCAGGATCTGCTGCGCATCTTGTTGGGCGAGGTGGCCAAAGGGGCGCCCTTGTGCCAACTGCGCGGCAGTGAGGAGAGTGCGCAAGAGGGCAGTGATGAGCAGGATGATGACGGGGACGAGGATAAAACCGCGGCCTCTGCCAGCTGGCTCAACTGGTTGCAGGGGCTGGGACGCTCCAGTGGCGTGCGCAAGCCGCAGGAGCGGTTGGTGTGGCTGCTCCATGCCGAGGGCCCCGAGCTGGAGTGCAAGATCCAGAAGCTGAGCACCAAGGGGGAGTGGACTGCCGGTCGCCGGGTCGATCCGGCCCTGCTCTCTACCCAGTATGCCGCCATGCTCGACGAGCATGACTGGGCACTGGTTCGCACCCTGCCACGGGTGATGGGACGACTGCCGCGGGATGTCTGGGCGCCGCTGGCCGATCACCCCCGCTTGTTCAACGCCAAGGGGCAGAAGCTGCAACTGGCTATCAGCGCTCCCCTGCTGCAGGTGGTGGCCACCGAGCAGGGGATGAGCGCGCAGCTCTGCCCCGATGCGGCCGCCCGCGGGGCCCATATCATGCCGCTGGCGCAGGATCTGTGGCAGCTGATCCTCACCCCGCAGCCGCTGCTCGACCGCTTGCCAGCGCTCGAATCCATCCCGCTACTGCCCGCCGAAGGGCTGGCCGAGCTGCAACGCACGCTGGACGCCATTCCCGAGTTGCCTTGGCACAGTCAGGTTGCGGGGCTTAGCGGCAACGCCGAACTGGCTCCCTGGCCGGGCATTCCTTCGGTGCAACTGGATTGGCAGGATGGTCAGCTGTCGGTCAAGCTGGTGACCCGCTTTGAGGATCTGCCGCCCCAGCCCCTTGGCAAGGGGGAGGCGATCGTGCGGCAGGGGATCAAGGCGTACCACTACTGGCAGCGGGATCTCGGGGCCGAGAAGCTGCAGGCCCAGTTGCTGCGCAATCAATTGCCCATCGGCCTGCCCGGCAGCGAGTGGCTACTGCAGGGGGAGCAGGCGCTGGCGCTGGTCAATGCCCTGCCCGAGCTGGTGGATGCCGGTGTGGTCATTCACTGGCATCAGGACAGCGCCCGCCTCAAGAGCCTTGATGAAGCGGCTCTGAGCCTGCGCATCGAGCGGCGGCAGGACTGGTTCCAGGTCGAAGGGGCACTGGCCCTCGATGAGCACCAGATCCTCGACCTGCGCCTTATTCTGCGCCAGATGACCCCGGGGCAGCGCACCGTTCAGCTCGACGAGAAGACCAGCCTGATGCTGAGCGACAAGCTAGTGGAGCGGCTCACCATGCTGGGGGCCATGCTCGATGAAGAGCAGCGGATCAACAACAAGCTGGCCTATCCGCTCACTCGTCTGCTCTCGGTCATTACCACCGAAGGGGATGCGGCGTGGCAATCCCTGCAGCAGGAGTGGCAGCAGGAGGTCGAGTGCCCGGACGAGCTGCTTACCTCCCTGCGGGACTATCAGAAAGAGGGGGTGCGCTGGATGGCGACCCTGGCCCATCACGGTTTTGGTGCCTGTCTGGCCGATGACATGGGTCTGGGCAAGACGCTGCAGGCGCTTATCGTGCTGCGGATGCGCCAGCACCTTGGCCCTGCGCTGGTGGTAGTACCCAAGTCAGTGGTCACCAACTGGCAGGAGGAGGTGACTCGTTTTGCCCCCGAACTGGATGTGGTGGTGTTCGAGAACCCGGCCGAGCGGGAGGGGATGATTCGCGAGGCCAAGGCCGGTCAGGTGATCCTCATCAACTACGGCATGCTCGGCAGCCTGGCGGAGGCGCTCAAGTCCCGCCGCTGGTCCAGTATGGTGCTCGATGAGGCGCAGCAGATCAAAAACGCCGGTACCCAGCGCGCCAAGCTGCTGTTCCAGCTCGACGGCGATTTTCGCCTCGCCCTCTCCGGCACCCCCATCGAAAACCATCTGGGAGAGTTGTGGAGCCTCTTTACCTTTATCAACCCGGGGCTGCTCGGCAGCCTTGGTGAGTTCAAGCGTCGCTTTGGCAAGGCGGTCAAGGATCCCCAGCACATGGCCTTGCTGCGGGCGGTGATCAGCCCCTTCATCCTGCGCCGCCTCAAGCAGCAGGTGCTGACCGAGCTGCCGGACAAGACCGAGATCATCCACCACATCAGCCTCTCCCCCGAAGAGCGCCAGCTCTACGAGGCGACTCGGCGGGAAGTGGTGCAGCAGGTGCAGAGCGCCGATGGCCGCGCCCTGATGCATGTGCTGAGCGGCCTGACTCGGCTGCGCCGACTCTGCTGCTCGCCGGAGCTGGTGATGCCCGAGTGGTCGCAAACCAGCAGCAAGCTGGACGAGGCGATGGCATTGCTGGAGGAGGCGATCGACGGCGGTCATCGGGTGCTGGTGTTCAGCCAGTTTGTCGATCTGCTGAGCCTGCTGCGAGCCCGCATCGAGCAGAAGTCCTGGGACTACTGCTATCTGGATGGGGGCTGCTCCGCCAAGTCCCGTCAGGACTCCATCCTGCGTTTTCGTCATGAGGAGGTGCCGCTGTTCCTCATCAGCCTCAAGGCGGGGGGGACCGGCCTCAACCTCACCCAGGCCGATACCGTGCTGCACCTCGATCCCTGGTGGAACCCGGCGGTGGAAGATCAGGCGAGCGATCGGGCGCACCGGATGGGCCAGACCCAGCCGGTGACCGTGTACCGGCTGGTGTGCGAGCAGACGGTGGAGGAGAAGATTGTCGCCCTGCACGACGAGAAGCGGGCGCTGGCCGATGGGTTGCTGAGCGGCCAGTCCGAGGTGCGCGGGCTGGATGTGGAGAGCCTGCGGGCCCTGCTGATGAGCTGATTGGCGACGCCGCCTTACATACCGTCTATCGAGACAGAAAAGGGGAGAACGTTCAGAGATGTTCTCCCCTTTCTCGTTTGGGATGCAGATGCGGGATACTTCGTTTATCGCGGCAAGGCGGCCCGGTTATCCCTGAACCAGCTATCCCTGATCCAGTCACCCCTGATAGAGATAGAGGTGCAGCCGCTCGATGATGGGCTCACCGCCAATCTTGCGATCTCGCCGCGCCTGCCGGCTCTTGGGGGGATAGTTGCCCAGATGGGTGACCGCGGGCGGGGTATCGGAGCAGAGCAGCAGAGGCAGGCTCGCCTTGATCTGCTGCTTGCGCGGGGTGCGCTCCAGCCAGAGCAGGTTGATCATCGGGTGGGTCTTGACCGGGCGGCGGATCCGCAGCTCGGCATCGGCCGGCAGACGGCGAATGTCATACACCTCCTGATCCACCATCTTGCTCCACTCCTCGTTGTTGGAGAGGGCCGGTATGTAGCGGCGGCTGCGCTCCAGCATCTCCAGTACCTGTTCGCGACTGAGGCGATTGATGGTCTGCTTGTCGGCCCAAGTAAAGCCGAGGGATTGCAGCTCCCCCGCCAACAGGGTCAGTTTGCGGTAGACCTGCAAGGTGATCACGCCGGGCAGGGCGGTATGTACCAGCTCGAACTTCTCGTCCCGTCCCCCCGCCTGCTGCACCAGCGCCTTGAAATCGAGCTTGTGCTGGTTGATTTGGTCGATCAGCGGTTGTAGCAAGGGGGCTGCGGCAGCAGGAAAGCGCAACCAGCCGGGCAGCCGATGAGTCGCCTTGGTGGAGCAGCCGGGACGGGCGCTGTGGTCCCGATAAGCGGCGAGGGTGTCCGCCAGCGCGGCTTCACCGTTGAGATAGTCCACCTCAATTTGCTCGATCGGGTCGTGTTCTTCCCCCTGTGGCACCGGGGGGAGAGGATAGACATGGGCCTCCTGCAGCTCGAGCTGGCAAAGCAGATCGGCCAGCTGGTTGAGAGCGGCTTCAATGGCGGCCATCTGTTGACGCAGGGCGGCGGTCGGGGTAAAGGTATCCATCGATGATCCTGTGGTTTCATCCGCCGCTGACGGCATAAACGATGGCGTCAGGGCAGGGGAATAAACTACTGTATAAATAACCATACCAGTATGCCGGTTGCGCGCCAAGAGGGGCGTTTTTGGGTCGTCATTGAGGGAGCTGCGCGGGAGGAAAAGTAAGTTTGTTTTATGTTTCATTGCGTTAATTTAAGATCGCAAATAGATCGACAAATTAACAATCGAATGTAATGACGGGGTTGCCACCAATGGCGCATCCATTGGCGAGTGCATAGGCAATGCGGTAAATTGCATATGTAAGGTGGTGCCATGCAGCACAATATGCTGCGGGCCGTTGATGGTCGAATAGTGACTTAATTATTCTTTATAAATCAAAGTATTAAAATTGTATCAGTCAGTTTTTTACTATTAGTTTTCCTAATGTAACGTATCAAAATTCGTCAATTGAGTCGGCCCTGCTCCCTGACTAAGCTTTGCGCATCAAATAAAGCCCAGTGCGTAAACAAATATTCAGAGGAGCCACATCATGGCCAACATGACTTATACCGAAACCGGTTACCAGCATTCCAGCCAATTGAATCTGGTTGCTCGCGTTAAAATGACCGTTCTGACCTGGCTGGAGCGCAGCCGCAGCCGTCGCCAGCTCTCCGAGCTGCCCGAGTACCTGCTTAAAGACATCGGCCTGAACGAAGCTGACCGTTATCAAGAGACCACCAAGCCTTTCTGGCGTGGTTGATCTGCCGGGCATGGATGCCTTGTTTTTCTGCTGAGTCGTTTGCTGTTCTGCCCCTGTGGGGACCAGCCGCCAGGTCTGTCATTGTCTGTTTTATCTCCCCCCGTTTTCCCCCTGTTATTTGTTGATCCTTTTTCCTCTCCTCTTTTTATTCCACATCGCTACTGTCATTGCTGTCATCGTCCGAGTGTTATCACACTTGTATCGTTAATGTTTGAATTTGTTTAAAAAACGATTTTAAGCCGCGATGCCTTGCGTATAATCCGGCCATAGTATTCCAGAGCGAGAGGGTGAGACGATGATTCCCCAGCACGATTTTTTGGCCTTGACCCGCAGCCATGAGTGGCAGCTTGAGCCCTTTGAATTTGCCCTGCCCGATGGTGCGCGGGTCAGCGTCTGGGATACGGGCGTGCTCTGTCTGGAGCCTGCCAGTGGCACGGACGACCAGCCGGGAGGACGCAAGGATATCGTCCTCTCCTGCGGCATCCACGGCAACGAGACCGCTCCCATCGAGATCTGCAACCAGCTGCTGAGTCGTCTGCTCTCAGGCGAGCTGAGCGCCCGCCATCGGGTGCTGTTCCTGTTTGGCAATCCGGCGGCGATGAATCTGGGGCTGCGGGAGGTGGAGGAGAACATGAACCGGCTCTTCTCCGGTGCACACAGCAAGGGGGAGGGGCTGTGCAATCGGGAGCGGATCCGCGCCATGCGCCTTGAGCAGTATGTGAGCCGCTTCTTTGCCGATCCGGCTCGTCCCCGTTACCACTACGACCTGCACACCGCCATTCGCGGTTCGCGCCACGAGAAGTTTGCCGTCTACCCCTTCCCCCACGAGCGGCCTCACTGCCGCGAGCAGGTGCAGTTCCTCGGCGCCTGCGGGGTGCGTACCATACTGCTCTCCGCCAGCCCGACCACGACCTTCAGCTACTACAGCTCCCGCCAGCATGGTGCCCACGCCTTTACGGTGGAGTTGGGCAAGGTGCGCCCGTTTGGCGAGAACGATATGACCCGCTTTATCGAAACCCGCCAAGCGCTGCAGGAGCTGATCACTCAGGATGAGGTGGCGCTGGAGCCGTGGCGGGCGGATGATTTCACCCTGTTTGCCATCGATCGGGTGATCACCAAGAAATCGGCGGACTTTCGCTTCCTGTTCGCCAGCGATGTGGACAACTTCACCGAATTCCCCCAAGGGTTCGTGCTGGCCGAGGATGGTGAGCTGCGTTACACAGTCGAGAAGCCGCGTGAGGCGTTGGTCTTCCCCAATGCCAATGTGGCGATCGGTCAGCGCACCGTGCTGATGGTGGTGCCGACAAGGCTCTGGGAATAGCGGTGATAGTTTTGCCTGCAGAGCGGTGATGCATCCGCAGGCGGCGCCAAGCCATTGTTTTAGTCGGTGGCTCAGACACAGCAGCGGTTAGCCGCAGTAATAAAAAACGGGGCCAGTCAGATGACTGGCCCCGTTTTTTATCGGGTTCAAGCGGTGAGGTTTAGCTGTTGTTCTTCACAAACAGGGTCAGCTCCTGACCGGGCTTGAGGTAATCCCCTTTATCCAGCTGATTCCAGCGCATCACATCGTTGATGGCCACCTGGAAGCGAGCCGCGATGGAGGAGATGGAGTCGCCACGGCGAACCTGATACACCATCGATTTGTCGCTCTTCTTCCCTTGCTTGGGATAGACCACTAGCTTCATGCCTGGCTTGAGCGCCGACTTGGCATTCAGACCATTCCACTTGGCGAGCTCTTCGTGGGAGACGCCGTGTGCCTGGCTGATGCTCCACAGGTTGTCACCCGAGCGCACCTTGTAACTGACTTTGGCCTTCTGGCTGCTGCCACGGCTTGCCAGCTGTTGCGGTTTGCTGGCGGAGCTGGCCTTGCTGCTGACCTGACCGTGGGTCGGGATCACCAGTTGCTGACCGCGACGCAGGTTGTTGCTGCGCAGATTGTTGGCCAGCTTCAGCTCACTCACGCTGACGCCATGATTCTGGGCGATGCGCGACAGGGTATCGCCACTGGTGACCTGATAGGAGCGGGTACGAATACGCTCGCTCTTGGGCAGATCGGCCAGTGCCAGCTCCAGGGTATCGGCATATTCTACCGGTACCAGCAGGCGGTAAGGGCCACGGGGCGACATCACACCACGGCTCAGGGCCGGATTGACCTCCTTGAGCTGTGAGGTGCGCAGACCTGCCAGTTGGGCGGCCACATTCAGATCGATCTGGCTGCCGGTCTCCACCACTCGCAGCTTCGGCTCGTTGGCGAGCACCGGCAACTGGATATTGTACTTGTCCGCATTGCTGATCATGTCAGCCATGGCGAGGATCTTGGGCACATACATCCGGGTTTCGCGGGGCAGATCGAGCGACCAGTAGTCGGTCGGTTTGCCTGCGCGCTGGTTACGCTGGATGGCGTTGCGAACCCGTCCTTCCCCGGCATTGTAGGCGGCCAGCGTCTGCAGCCAGTCACCGTCGAAGAAGCGGTTCAGGTACTCCAGATAGTCGAGCGCCGCATTGGTGGAGGCCAGCACATCGCGCCGTCCGTCATACCAGTTGTCGTGGCGCAGGCCGAAGTTTCTGCCTGTCGCTGGCACAAACTGCCAGAGTCCGACGGCATTGCTGCGGGATCGGGCATGAGGATCAAACATGCTCTCGATCATCGGGACAGTAATAAGCTCCATTGGTAGCTCACGCCGTTCAATCTCCTCTACCATCAGATAGAGGTAGGGTTCAGCCCGGCTGGCAATGGTCGCCAGATGCTTATCATTGCGCAACAGCCACTCACGTTGCTGGCGGATGCGCGGGTTGTCCGGAGTTTCCAGTTGCATATCATCGCTGATACGCACCCACAGATTGTCCGTATCTTCCATTTCGTCCAGCTGTTCATCGCCAAACAGGAAATGGGAAGAGTGTTTTTTATGCGCTTTTTTCTTGACCTGGGGGGACTTGATCGGCTCGATTGCCGTTAGCGCCCGGTCATCCTGATGGCTCAGGTTTTGGCAGCCGCTGAGCAACAGCGCTGCCAATAAGGCCGTTCGTACCTTCATCTCGTTCCGGTCATTTTTAGGAAAAACAGCTCGCATCATAAGGGGCAATGGCCCCCTGATCAAGGTTTGTTCAAAAAACGTCCTTCCACTGACGCAGGATGGTGAAGGTATCTACCGGATTTTCCACGCATTTTAGCCCATGCTTTTCAGCAGAAAATTTCACTGAATCCTGTTCGCAGCGCAGAAAAACATTAAACCTGCGCTCATCCCCCAGTCGGCTGGGCAGGCTTGGCAGCCCCTGTTGCCGCAGTTTGCTGATCAGCCCGATCTGATCACGGATCGCCGGGTTGTCCGGCTCGACTGCGTAGGCGAAGCGCAGGTTTGACAGAGTGTATTCGTGGGCACAATAGATGAGGGTGTCATCGGGCAGTGCGGCGAGCCGTTGCAGCGAGTGATACATCTGCTCCGGTGTCCCTTCAAAGAGGCGACCACAACCGGCCGAGAAGAGGGTGTCACCGCAAAAGAGCATGCCGCTGCCATGGTAGGCGATATGGCCGCGGGTATGGCCGGGCACATGGATCACCTCGAGAGCAAGACCGTGCCAGTTGATCTGATCGCCATCCTCCAGCCACTGGCCATGGTGGGCTGGCATGGGGTCAAGTTTGGGGCCATATAGCCGGGCATGGGGGAACTGTTCGAGCAGTTCGCCAACCCCGCCCACATGGTCGTGATGATGGTGGGTCAGGAGGATGGCATCGAGCACCAGCCCCAGCGCCGCGAGCCGCTCCAGCACGGGGGCCGCTTCGCCCGGGTCGACAACCAGACAGTGATTTTCGTGTCTAATCAACCAGATGTAGTTGTCATTAAAGGCAGGAACTGTGATCACTGGATACATGAGTCTGCTTCTCTTTAGGGAGGGTATCTTATATAACAGGATGGCGTTCGAAACCGCGAGTTGAGCCCTATTATGCAGGTGGCACGTACCGAACAACAAATCGAGATCCCGACCAGCTGGTCCGCGTTGCCTATGGGGGACTGGGTGGCGGCCGAGATCCAGGATCGGCTCGACAACTGGTGTCCCAATCTGTTTGGGTATCATCTGCTGAAAATTGGCGCTCTGAGCGCTGAACTCTCCTGCAAACGCTCCTCCATTCGTCACCAGATCGGGGTCGCCCCCGGCGGGCGGTTGCTCGACATGTATGGCGATCCCCTCGATCTGCCGGTGCGGACCGGCAGCGTCGATGCCTGCCTGCTGGCTCACTGCCTTGATTTCTCCGCCGATCCCCACCAAGTGTTGCGCGAAGCCGAAAGAGTGCTGACCGACGATGGCTGGCTGATCATTAGTGGTTATAACCCCATGAGTCTGGTGGGCATCGGCCATTGCATCCCTTTTTTGCGGCGGAAGGTGCCCTGGTCGGCACGGATGTTCACCCCGGGGCGGGTGACGGACTGGTTGCATCTGTTAGGATGCGAGGTGATGTTCGACGAGCGCTTTGGTTACTCGTTTATGGGTAAACAGAGCTGGCACAGTTGGTGGCGGGAGAGTATCGGGCGGGATTATTGCAGGGCATTTGCATCGGTATACGTGATTGCGGCCCGTAAACGGCGCTTTCCACTGATCCCGGTGCGGCGGCGCTGGCAACTGCCAAAATCCCTCGCCACACCGGGAATGGCCCGTCAGGGCTGGTAGCCGGTATCCTCGGCCAGATCCTTGCCGCAGGCGGCCTCTCTGGCCAGCTCGTCGCACCGTTCGTTCTCCGGGTGGCCGGAGTGACCCTTCACCCAGAGCCACTCAATCTGGTGGCGACCCACTTCCGCATCCAGCTCCTTCCAGAGATCGACGTTTTTGACCGGTTGCCGGTTGGCGGTCATCCACCCTTTCTTCTTCCAGCCGATGATCCACTGGGTGATCCCCTGGCGGACATACTGGCTGTCGGTGGTGAGGCGCACCTTGCACGGTTCGTTGAGGGTGCGCAGCCCCATGATGGCGGCCATCAGCTCCATCCGGTTATTGGTGGTCAACTTGAATCCGGCGGAAATCTCTTTGCGGTGCTTGCCGTAGACCATCACGGCCCCGTAACCACCCGGGCCCGGATTGCCGAGGCAGGAGCCGTCGGTATAGACATCAATCTGTTTTAACATGAGCAATCAATCTGTTTTAACATGAGGCTTGGGGTAAACTAGCGAGTAAGTAAAGCCGAAGTTTGACATAGATTGGATCATGAACACACCCCAACTGAATCGCCAGATCATTCTGGATACTGAAACCACAGGTATGAATACGGCGGGTGGCCCTGTCTATCTGGGGCACCGCATTATCGAAATCGGCTGTGTGGAGGTGATCAACCGCAAGCTGACCGGTAACCACTATCACGTCTATATCAAGCCTGATCGTCTGGTTGACACGGAAGCGATCCAGGTGCACGGTATCACCGACGAGTTTCTGCGTGACAAACCGTCGTTCAGCCAGATCGCCGACGAATTCCTCGACTTCATCCGCGGCGCCGAACTGATTGCCCACAACGCGCCGTTTGACGTGAGCTTCATGGACTACGAGTTCAGCAAGCTCGGACTCAACTTCAAGACGGCGGATATCTGCACCATCACAGATACCCTGGCGATGGCGCGGGATCTCTTCCCCGGCAAGCGCAACAACCTGGATGTGCTGTGCGATCGTTACGGTATCGACAACTCCCATCGTACCCTGCACGGGGCTTTGCTCGATGCGGAGATCCTGGCGGATGTCTACCTGCTGATGACCGGCGGCCAGACCAAACTCAATCTGGCCACCGAAAGCAACGAAAACGAAAGCAATCAGGACACCAGTATTCGCCGGTTGGAGAGCAACCGACCCGCCCTCAAGGTGGTGCGTGCCAGCACCGAGGTTCAGGCCCTGCACGAGGCGAGACTGGATCTGGTACAGAAGAAAGGAGGAAGTTGTCTGTGGCGGCAATGAGCAAGTGGTGTGCCGGTCTGCTGTTGTTGCTCTCGCTAGGGGCGACAGCGACCGAGGTATTTGCCCCTTCCGATATTCCGCTGCTGGATAACCGCTTTCGCATAGATTACGGCGTGAAGGAGATCACCTTCATCATCAAGCGCAAGCCGGGCACCCCATCCGTGATCCTGGTTCGCCCCGATGGCAGCAAGCTTTACGTGGGCAAGGTCAAACCTGCCGATGTGGGTTGGCTGGCGCTGCCGGAGCATGATCTCATTACCCTGCGCAATCCCATGCCGGGCCCCTGGCAGGCGATTGGTGAGGTGGATCCCGACAACCGGGTGCGCATTCTCTCCGATATCCGGCTCGATATCGCCGCCCTGCCGATGCAGCTCTATCAGGGGGAGGTGGTCAAGCTCAAGGCGTGGTTGCTGATCAATGGTCAGCCACCGAAAGATAAATACTATCTCTCTGATCTTGGCATGACCGTCAAGCTGCAATCGTTCAGCGATGCCGATAAGAAAGAGGTCGTGCTGGATCAAGTACTTGGCCACTATCGCGATGATGGCAAGGGGCTCGACGAAGTGCCGGGCGATGGCATCATGACGGCGGAAGTGACGCTGCAGGATATTCCCGGTGGCAAGTACCGCGCCATGTTCAGCACGGGCAATCAGGTGTTTGTCCGTGCCCGTTATCAGGATGTGCTGCTTTACCCCTATCCGTTCAGTTATAACCTGGCGCCGCCTTCGGATGAGCTGGGTGCCAAGCTCTCACTGCTAATCGACCGTGATGAGCTGGATCCTGCTTCCGTGGTGGTCAAGGGGAGTGTGACCAGCAATGTGGGCGGCCTCTACGAGTTCAGCGAGACCGCCAGCGACCCCAAGCTTGATATCGATCTCTCCAACATCAAGGAGGTCGGTCAGCATGAGGTGAAAGCAACCCTCTATGGCACCACTCGCCTCGGCCGTGAGCTGAAAATCGAGTTGCCGGTGAAAACCTTCAATGTCTTCCCGCCACCACCGCCTCCTGTAGAGGTGGTGTCGGCCGCCGCACCGGCCTCCAGTGCCGAGGCGACCCATGAAGCTCCGGCAGAGGAGGAAATGGGCTGGCTGATCTGGGCATTGGCAGGTGGTGGTGTGCTGCTGGCGGTCTTGTGTGGGGTCGGGTTTGTGGTGATACAAAAACGGCGTGCCCTGAAGCGTGCTCTGGCCGCTGCGCAGGCCGAGAATCAGCAAGCTGGACAACCTGCTGCCAAGCTGGATCTCAATCTGCCAGAGCAGTAACCCTCGTACTTCTCGCTCTGAAGTGGCGTGATGCCGGATATAGAAAACCGCCCTGATAAGCAGGGCGGTTTTTTTGAGTTCATAAACAGAACAAGCTGGCTATCAGTGTTCGCCGATATAGACATCCTTGTTCTGCTCGCGGATCTCGAGGAACTTGTCCAGATTGGCCATCATCAGCTCGACCAGCTGGGGGTCGAAATGCTGCCCCTTCTCCTCTTCAATCAGGGCCAGCACCTTGTCCAGCGGCCACGCCTTCTTGTAGCAGCGATCAGAACCCAGGGCATCGAACACATCAGCCAGCGCCACAATCCGCCCCTCCAGCGGAATATCCGTCCCTTTCAGACCGCGGGGATAGCCACTGCCATTCCACTTCTCATGGTGATTGCCAGCGATGGTGGCACCAATCTGGAACAGCGCCAGATCGCTGCCGGAGAGCATATCCTGCCCAAGCTGGGCGTGGGTTTTCATGATCTCCCACTCCTCCGCTGTCAGCTTGCCCGGCTTGTGCAAGATGGCATCGGGAATTCCCACCTTGCCAATATCATGGAGCGGCGAGGCACGTTTCACCAGCTCGCTCTGCTCTTCGCTCATGCCCATCAGGTGGCAGAACTGTTCGGTATAAAGCGCGACCCGTTTGACGTGCAGTCCTGACTCTTTTGAACGGGTTTCGACCAGTTCGCCGATGCGATAGATGATCTCCCGCTGGTTGTCGGCGATCACCTCATTGAGCCGGATATTCTCCAGCGCCACTATGATGTTTTCGGTAAACAGCGTCAGCAGACTGGTATCGATCTGGCTGAGCTGGCGGGTGGTCTCGATGTGGAACAGCAGGTGGTGGCGCGGATTCTGACAGTAGAGCACCGTCTGGGTGGCGTTATAGACGTTGCTGCGCTTGCTCATGGCCTGGCGCAGGATCTCCGGCGCGTCCGTGAGGAGCATGGCTGGATGGCCGGGGAGCAGGGGCTCCAATACTTGATCCTTCACCTCATAGGCGTATTGCTTGACGTCGTATATCTGGGTTTCCCCCAGATGGAGCAGGGCGCTCAGCTGCTCCTGGGCGCCTTCGACAAACTGACACAGCGCCCGTTTCTCAAAGATCCCCTTGGAGGCTTCGATGACTTTTTCCAGCCCTTGCCGGTTGCTTTCCAGGGTGCGGATATCCCGATAAGAGCGCAGGCTGGCACGCAGCAGGGTGCGCAGCTTCTGGGAGGTGAGCTCGGTTTTATCCTTGTAGTCGTTGATGTCGTAGTTGGTCACCACGTCATCTTCCGGCGCCTGGCCGGGTTGGCCGGTACGCAGCACGATGCGTACCATCTTGTTTTGCAGCTCTTCACGGACATATTTGACAACATCAAGACCGGCGTGATCGACCTCCATCACCACGTCCAGCAGCAGCAGTGCAACATCCGGGGTGGTGGCCAGCAATTTTTTTGCCTCTGCAGCCGAATAGGCATGCAGAAACTCGATGGGACGATTGTCAAACTCGAATTTGTTTAAAGTGATCTTGGTAATGCGATGCACTTCCGGTTCATCGTCAACAATCATCACCCTCCAGCCTGCTTGCTGCGCGTCGGGGAGGGAGAGCTCGTCATCATCAATAATCAGGATCTGGTCATCCATCATACAATCCTGTTTGGCATCCTGTGCTTACATTAACTGCTTCACTAAGGATAGGAAACTTATTGAGAAATAAAATTTGATCTAGGGAGGGTGCGAATAAGCGGGGAAATTCTTCTCGGCTGACGCAGTCATTTCATTTCTTCATGTTTGAGCCGATTTTTTCTCCCGTAAATGCCTTGAATCA